>JBFHGY010000007.1:0-19948 GCA_041582905.1 Crocinitomicaceae bacterium
CCTTTCGTAGCGGCACTTTTGAACACGTTCGAGAGAGTAGAGCGTAGGCTAGCATCTTTTTGCTTACCAATGGTATAGCGCTTTCCTAACTGACTGACTTTTATAGCAATTGATTCTTCCATTATACAAAGTCAGCTATTTCGTCTTCGACGCGTTTAAAATACATGAGACTCGTTACGAAAAGAAGTAAAATCATTCCGAAAGAGATGAACATCATGCTATCAGGAGCTTTACCTCCGAAAAGACTCCAGCGAAACCCTTGGACTACGCCAGCCATTGGGTTTAAGTAGTATAAACTCACAGCCCATTCTGGTGCTTTTTCGAGTACTTTTTCTGCAGGGAAGGCAACAGGAGAGATAAACAGTCCCAATTGAACCAAGAAAGGAATAATGTGTTGAAAATCTCGGAATCGAATGGTGAGCGCACTCAGCCAAATTCCCACTCCGAGAGCGGCAATCATACCAACTAGAATGAATAAAGGAGAGAGCCACGCAGTGGATGCTGGAGCTACACCGTGATAAATCATTAAAGCTACGAGTATAATCACTGCAACTCCCATGTCGATGAGTCCAACCAAGGCTTTTGAAAGGGGGATAATCAATCTAGGAAAGTAGATCTTTTTGATCATATTTTGACTTTCAATGATTGACTTCCCTGAGTTGGTCATCACAAACGCAAAATACGTCCAGGTAATCAATCCGCAGGCTGTAAAAATGGAATGGGGAATGTTTCCGGTATCGACTTTCGCAAATTTTGTAAAAACGATCGAAAGAATAATTAAGGTAACTATGGGTTGAATAAATGCCCAAAGAAAACCAATCGTTGTTTGGGCATAACGTACACGGAAATCCCTCCACGCAAGCGTAAGGAATAGATCTTTGTATCTCTTTAGCTCACTTAAACTAGGGAAGAGTTTGCGCTGTTTGGCGTCAATTATCGTTGTTTTCGACATACGTAGCTTCATTCGATTGAGTCTGTGCTCGATGGCAAATATACGTTACTTTTTAGTTTTACTAAACCACTATCCAGTTCTAAGAAAAGGTCAGCTCTGTGCCTGCGCTATTTCTTGTTTCGAATCATCAGCCTCACTTTTTACGGTCAGAGAAAGTAGAATGATAACAAACGGTAGAAGTGGAGCACGCAGTCGCACAAGAACACCAAAAAGTCCAGAGGTTAAACCGGTTACAAATGCTAAAATGAAAACAAACGAAATGGAAAAAAGGAGGAGCTCATGATTTTGCATGAACTTGAATTTCGCCCATGCATCCTTGCGAAAGAACAGAAATAACAGGTAGAGAAAAAGCATACTCTCCAATCCATTAAAAATCAGAGAAGGCGTCAAAGCTTCCCAAACAAATGGACGGAAAATTCCTGCAATCATAGCGAAGGGAGCTGCGCGCACCAAGCCGAGAGGGGTGTATTGAATTTCACCGATGCTGTATCGGTTATCACCATAGGTGACGTTCGTGGCGAAATCTCGTTGAGTAATTGCTGCCTGTTGGAAAATTTCGTTTTGAGCGAGGAATTCGGCTTCCGAACTTGCGGTTAATACTTGGGTAAGCACTACGAAACCTCCTATTAAAATAGCAAAGCGAACGAAGATGGTCGCTTGATTACTATTGGAAATTCGTTTGGCAATGGCTGTGCTGTAGGCTAGAGCGAGGGAGAGTATGGTCACATAGAGTACAACCGAACGAATATGATAGACCATGGCTGCCATCAGTGCAAACATAATGAAGGCGCGTAAGCGATTTTCAGATCCTTTAGAAATCAGGATGAATCCATTGTATACCATGAGTAGTACTCCGATATACACTAAGGTGTCTTTCGAGATTCCAGTACACCAGAAGTTCACAGAGGGTAAAAACAAAAGTCCTATTGCTAGGTACATCTCGGAAACAATGTTCATCCTGCGGGTATAGATGAATAATTTCCATGTCGCTGACGCAACAAAATAGGAGAAAAGTAGAGTTGTCGCAATGAAACTTTTGAAAGTGAAAAAGGAAAGAATCGAAGTGATCTTACAGACAAAAAAGCCCTCGGGTTCGCGGTAAATCCATCCAGGAGGATATCCAGTTCTGGAGTTGAAAAAAAGCGAAATTGAGTTGTCCGTGGGAGTTGTGAAAAGTTGCTCAAAGTACAATCCAGGATCCTCCATAAACAGGTTGTTCAGAGCAACCGTTCCATGGTAATACGCGATAGTGTCCCCTCCACCATAAGCAAGAATAAAGAAGAGGACAAACGCTAAACTGAAGAATAGCTTTGCGTAAATGTTGTACATGTAATACTTGCCCTCTTCAACTGAATATTTCCCTCTACGAACTTGTGCTACGACCAAAATAATGACCAACCACAAGAATGCAGGGATAAGTTGAAAGATGCTGAAGTAATTGACTTGCACGAATCGCGTTTTATCAATGTCTTACGGACAAATGAGATTTTTGTTCTCCTATTGGTGATGGTAGGGCTCTCCTTTTAAAATGGTAAGTGCACGATATACCTGCTCAATGAAAAATAATCGGACCATTTGATGAGAAAATGTCATTTCAGATAAGCTGATTTTCCCATTACAGCGAGCATATACTTCTTCTGAAAAACCGTATGCGCCACCGACAACAAACACCAACGATTTTCCTCCTTGATTAAATTTCTTCTGAAGGTATTTTGAAAATCCCACGGAGCTGTATGATTTCCCGTTTTCATCCAGTAGAATCAACTGTGCAGATGGATCTACTTTTGCCAAAATCAATTTTCCTTCTTCTACTTTGATCTGGTCTTCTCGTAGCTTCTTAGCATTCTTTAATTCGGGAATCTCGATTTTTTCAAAGTGGCAGTAGTGCTTCAGTCGCTTTATGTACTCAGCCTCACCTTCTTTTAAATACGGTCTTTCCGTTTTTCCGACACAGATCAATTGTATTTTCATAAGGCAAAGGTAAGAAACGATCGATGAAAGAATTTAAAACTTGAGAAAAGCGTATATTACGGCATTATATTTGTTGATAGACTGAAAAACGAAAACTATGCATCTCGTATTTTCTTTGCTCGCATCTTTGATGCTTTCTGTGAATTTGGTAACGAACGTTCCGTATTCTTCAATTGAGAAATCATTTGAGTCGAATCGTGCGAAAGAAATTGTTTCGCTTGGAGGAAGTAAACTCCTTATCAATGTGCAAGGAAAGGAGGGCGCTTACAGTCAATCTCAGGCAAATCTTGTTCTTCAGGATTTCATGTCCAAAAATCCCTGTACGTCGTTTAATTTCATCTTCAAAGGAAAGGAATCAAATGGTGGTAGTTTTGCAATTGGGAACTACAACACGCGCTCGGATAAATTTCGGGTGACAATCTACTTTAAGAAAGAGCAAAGCTCATATAAGATTGAGAGCCTAACGATCGAAAGGGATTAAGCCAAAAATCCAATCAAGGGAATATTTCAAAAAACAAATTATTGAACGCCTAGAATCTCTATATTTGAGTCATGATAGACGAAATTATAGCGAATGCATTGCGCGAAGATATTGGAGATGGAGATCATTCTACGCTTTCATCTGTTCCAGAAAATGGGAAAGGTGTTGCGCGCCTACTTGTAAAGGATGACGGAATCATTGCAGGAGTAGAACTGGCTGAACGAATTTTCAAAACCTTTGATCCGAATCTTGAAATCGACGTTTTTATTAAGGATGGACAGCAGGTAAAGCATGGTGATATTGCGTTTATCGTCAAAGGTGCGTCCAGATCAATTTTAACGACTGAGCGATTGGTGTTGAATTTCATGCAGCGAATGAGCGGAATTGCTACGCAAACAAGCCGAATTGTTAAGCTCATCGAAGGTACATCAGCGAAATTGTTGGATACACGTAAAACAACTCCTGGAATCCGTTATATGGAAAAATGGGCCGTTCGCATAGGTGGTGGACACAACCATCGTTTTGCGTTGTATGATATGATTATGTTGAAAGACAATCATATTGATTATGCCGGAGGTATTAAACCTGCGATCGAAAAGGCGAATCAGTACCTGAAGGATACGGGAAAGGAGCTCAAGATTGAAATTGAAGTTCGTAACGAAGATGAGCTGAAACAAGTGCTTGAGGTAGGACAGGTAGATCGAATTATGTTGGATAATTTTTCACCAGAGAGAATCGTAGCGGCATTGAAAACGATTCCTGATGCTTACGAAGTGGAAGCTTCGGGTGGAATTACCATCGAAACGATTCGTGATTATGCTGAAACAGGGGTGGACTTTATTTCCGTAGGAGCACTGACGCACAGCTTTAAGAGTTTAGATATGTCTTTGAAGGCGGTTTACGAGTGATCTTTTGGATTATCGAGAATATCTGAATCGTCCGATTTACCTGTAATGAGTGTAGGACTCAGGAAAAAAGAAATTCCAGTAATCGCCAAACCTGCAATGACTACATATTGATTGTAGGCTAATGTGAAAAATTGCATCACCAACCCTGCGAAGAGGACAACGCTTCCTACCCAAAAAATCAGATTAAAGGAAGGATTGCTGTGCTTGTCTTTTTGAAAACTAAATAAGTTCAGAACAAGTGCGGCAGCTCCAGAAATCATAAAAATGATACGTGCCGTTGGAACAGAGATGTACGCTCGTCCTACACGCGCAAAAAGTACAAGTGCCATCAAGAAGGCAATCGCAAAAAAGATACTGGCTATTCGCTTTACTAGCATATTCACGAATCTACAAAATAATCTGTTGCAACAGACTCCTGTCACTTTTTTAAGCTCGTTCCGTGTGGTTTTAATTTTTTGGAACGCATTTTGAAGTAGATGTATTGAAACCAGAAAGAACAAAGCGTATTGTTCTCTCAAAAAAGAATAGAAAGATGAAAAATTCAGCAATAATCGGAGTAATGTTCTTGTCATTGGGAGCATTTGCACAACAGAATCCAAATATCGAAGCAAAACAAAAGGAAAAGGTGTGCGTGGTTCAACGAGACCATGCTCAGCAGCCTCAGAAGTCAAATCGAATGATTATGGCACCCATTCAGAACGCGCCAAAGCATTCACACTTGAGGAATTCAAGTAAAGTTCAACGAAAGCAAGCGCACAAGGGACATGTTCACGATCAAAGAATGGTTGTTCCGATGAAAAGAAAAAATGCTCAAGTGAGAGCGAAACAATAAGCTTTTGAAAGCAACTGTAAAACGGCCGATGATGAATTTTTATCGGTCGTTTTTTTATTGCGCATGTTTGAAAGCGTGAATATCAAGTAAGAAGTTGATATCTTCTTCAAGCTTGTTTCCAATAACAATCACATTGGCTCCGGCAGAATGTAAATCCGACATTTCACCGAGTGATCGAATTCCTCCGCCTACAATAATAGGAGTGTTAAGTTGCTTGAGTTCGACAATAACAGATGAGGGGACATGTTCGTTTGCTCCGCTTCCAGCATCAAGGTATAACAATTTCTTTCCTTGAAGAACTCCAGCCTTTGCCGTGTTCGTGATAATAGAAAGGTGATCTTTTGGAATCGGTGTGGTTTGACTCACATAGGCAACGGAAGACATCGTGCCGCCATCAATTAAGATGTAGGCGGTCGGTATCACTTCAATATCCATCGAGTAAATTTCTTGCGCCGATTGCACATGATGACCGATGAGGTAGTCTGGATTTCTTCCCGAAATAAGGCTTAGGTACAAAAGGGCATCTGCTTTTTCGGAGATCTGATGTGCGCCACCAGGAAATATGACTACCGGAAGATTGGAGTGTTCTGTAATGAAATCAATCACGAAATGAAAATCCTTTCTCGATACCGTGCTGCCTCCAATAAATAAATAGTCGACGCCAGCAAATTCAGATTTTTCCACAAGTGATTTTAGTCCTGATAAATCAGAGTACTTGTCAGGATCAATGAGAACGGCAACTTGTCCAGTGCGTTCACAAAATTTCTGATAGATGTCTTTAGATGCGTTCAACGGCACGACTATTAATAGAAACAACTGTTCCTTGATGATCAAAAATATCTAATTCAACCAAGAGTGAGTGATCTGGGTTGATTATTTTACCTAGCCATTTTCCATCTGGAGTTTTAGACAAGAGAAGATCTTCTTTGAAAATGATTTTCTTTCTTCCTGCTAATTTATACATAGCTTCCTTCGCAGACCACAGGCGTGTCATCTCGAGTTTGTTTGTCTCGTCAAAGAAGTTTTTTTCTGATGAAGCTAAAAACTTAGGGCAAACTTCTAGAATGTTCGATCGAGGCGTTTCCAAATCAAGACCAATCTGGTACGAAGAATTAAAAGCGAGACCTACTAAATAGGATGAGTGACTGATGGATATAAATCCGACACCATCAATATATGGTGCTCCAATCGAATTGTATTGAATGGTTTGCTTGCCTAACACCTTTTCGCGCAAAATCCGTGTAGCGATAAACTCTCTTCTTCTTTTAATGTGTTTGAAGGTTAAGTAACGAGATAATTCTTCATCGTTCAGGCAGTCTAGGTAATGACTTGGTGCGAAATCACCATACCCAAGTAGATGAACTTGTGTTGATTCACTCGATATTTGCCAAAATTGAAAGTCGGACATCTACCGCAAAGGAACAAAAATCTATTCGTTTTTAGCTAGACGTGTATATTTGAAATGAAATTCGAATATTTATCGTTTTTAGACTCAAAGTAAACTTCATACTTTTGTTAAAGAAGGTTAAGCCAAAATGAATTTAATTTTTATTAACAATTAAGGGAGTGAACATGAATTTTTCTATATTTACGGGCTTTCTAGGAGGAAAACGATTTAAATAACAAACTATACTTATGTTACGAAAACTTAACTTAGTGTTAGTAAGCATCTTGCTTACAATGTCTTACGGGTTTTCCCAGGTGGGACAAGGTACACTCAAAGGAGTGGTTACTGATGTCGATTCAGGGGAACCAATTCCATTCGCTAAAGTTGTCATGAAACAAGGTGGCTCGATCAAAGCTGGAGTGGAAACTGATTTTGATGGAGCGTTCCAAATCAACTCAATTAATGCTGGTTCTTACGATGTAGAAATCAGTAATGAAGTTGAAGGTTACAAGCCTCAATTGATGACAGGAGTGAAAATCAGTTCTGAGAAAATTACGTTCTTGGACGATATCGCGCTTGGAAAAGCGAAAGATGTCTTAGATATTGAAGAAGTAGAGGTGATTGCTTATAAGGTCCCACTGATCGATAAAGATGGTGGTGCTTCTGGTTCTACTGTAACAAGAGAAGATATCGCTAAACTTCCAGTGCGTTCTGCAGCAGGTGTTGCTGGAACAGTAGGGGGGGTTAACGCTGATGAGGGTTCAGGTGACTTAAGTGTACGTGGATCTCGTTCAGATGCGACATACTTCTATATTGATGGTATTAAAGTTCGAGGGTCTTCCAACCTGCCAAAATCAGCAATTGAAGAGGTAAAGGTAATTACAGGAGGTTTGCCTGCGAACTACGGGGATGCGACAGGAGGTATTATCTCGGTTACAACTAGAGGTCCTTCTGCACAGTACTTCGGTAGTATTGAAGCAGTAACTTCTGGTTTCTACTTTAATGGTCAAGACCCAGATGGATACGACGGAAAAGTTTTCGGTTTGGATAAATATGGATACAACTTGGTTGAAGGGATGTTCTCTGGACCACTTTGGATGCAGAAAGATTCTACAGGAAAGAAAACAAAACCTAGATTAGGTTTCTTGGTTTCTGCCAACCTTACAGATCAATTAGACTCTAGACCACTTGCTAACGGTGGATGGAGAATTAAGAAAGAAGCAAGAGATGAGCTTTTGGCAAATCCAGTACGTGCCACATCTGATGGTTCAAGTACAATTCACAATGCATTCTTCCTAAGAGAAGACGATTTCGAAAGAGTTCCTTGGAGAATGAATTCAAGAAGAACAAACGTTTCAGGTCAAGCGAAAATTGATGTGAATACAGGGCCTTCTGTCAACCTTTCTTTTGGTGGATCTTTGAACTACCGTTTTGGAAACAACTACAATTACGCAGGTTCCTTGTTGAACTTCCAGAATTTTGGGGCTTTCAATGACTTTGATTGGCGTGTATTCGGTCGTTTGACTCAACGTTTTACGAATAATACGGAAGGTTCTAGTTCTAAAATCAGAAGTGCGAACTACAGTATTATGGTGGATTACTCTAAAACGAAAACAGAGTTTTTCGATCCAAAACACAAATACAGATTGTTCAACTACGGTCACGTAGGAACGTTCAAAACATCTATTCGTCCTTCTTATACGTTCGATGCAGATGAAAACATGTATATCCATGATGGTTTTGAGGAGTATGAAGTAGCGTTTACGCCTTCTGAAACGAACCCAGCATTGGCTGCAATTACGTCACAGTACTACGATATCTTTAATTACCGTCCAGGTATTGCTGATGATTACTTTACTAATTCTGAAGAAAACCCATTCAGAAGTTTGGATAAAATCCAAGAATTGAATGGTTTGAGAAACGGAGATGTTCCATTGAGTGTTTACGATATCTGGAGCAACATCGGTACTCCATTTAACTACTTCGAAAGAACAGAGAATGATCAGTTCCGTGTAACAGGATCAGGTTCTGTAAACATCGGAGATCACGCGTTGTCTCTTGGATTCGAATACGAGCAACGTTGGGATAGAAGCTGGAGATCAGGTACTAGAACAAATGGAAACGGAAACGGACCAATTAGTCTTTGGACAATTGCTCGTCAGTTGACAAACTTCCACATCACAGAGTTGGATACATCTTCTGCGTATGTTTCAGATTCTGGTTCTTTCAAGCGTGTGACGTATGATCGTTTGAACTCTGGTTATGCGAACGAATCAGGTACTGGTCAGTACGGTGGTGCGTTGAATGACGATGAGCAAACATTCTTCGATTACAACTTGCGTGAGTATTTACATGAAAACGGATGGATCGGAACAGGTGGTGAAGGAAGCGAGTGGATCGATATCGATCAATACGATCCAAGTATCTACTCTTTCGATATGTTCTCTGCAGATGAACTTTTAAATGGTGGTAACTCATACGTTTCTTACTGGGGATACGATCACACAGGTAAAAAAGTGAGAGGTACAACAGATATCAACAAGTACTTTAACGAATTCGATGAAAATGGTAACTACAAGCGTTTTGTAGGTGCATTCCAACCGATCTACATGGCTGGTTACGTAATGGATAAGTTCGCTTTCCGTGATATCGTATTCAACGTTGGGGTTCGTGTTGACGTTTTCGATGCTAACCAACCTGTATTGAAAGATCCATGGTTGTTCTACACTGCAAGAACTGTTGGTGAAGTAAAAACAGAATTGGCGAACGATCCAACTCAATCATGGATTAATATTCCTGATGCGATGGGTGATGATTACGTAGTATATGTAGACGACGTAAACAACCCTGGAGCAATCAATGGTTTCCGTTCGGGACAAGTTTGGTACGATGCTAATGGTGTTGAAACAGAAGATCCAACAGAATTAAGAGGTCCAGCTGGTATTCAGCCATATTTGACACAAAATGGTTTGGAAGCATGGAACAGAGGAACTCCAACTGCAGATGCATTTGAAGATTATAGAGCGCAGGTGAACGTAATGCCACGTATCTCTTTCTCTTTCCCTATTTCTGATGAAGCAGCATTCTTCGCTCACTATGATATCTTGACAAAACGTCCAACTTCTGGATTCCGTTTTGATCCTTTCCAATACCAGTTCGTGAACGAAAGAAGTGCAATTATTAACAACGCAAACTTGAAGCCTGAAACAACAGTTGATTACGAATTAGGTTTCCAACAAGTGTTGACAAAGACTTCTTCATTGAAAATTGCAGCCTTCTACCGTGAGCAAAGAAACAATGTTCAGTTGATGAACATCTTCGAAGCTTACCCTTCTACATACAGAACTTACGGTAACCGTGACTTCGGTACTGTAAAAGGTATGACAATTGAGTACGATATGCGTAGAACTGGAAACTTGAGATTGAGAGCGAACTACACACTTCAGTTTGCTGACGGAACTGGATCAGACGCAACATCTGCTGCTGGTCTTGTAAACGCAGGTCTTCCAAACTTGAGAGCAATCTTCCCATACTCGTTTGATCAACGTCACGCATTTGCAATCACTGCTGATTACCGATATGGATCAGGAAAAGATTACAACGGACCGAAAATCAAAGATGTTGCGATTCTTGAAAACACTGGTTTGAACATCGTTTCAAACATCTATTCTGGATCGCCATACTCTGCGCAAACAGTAATTACGAACGAAGGACAGTTCAGCCCGCTTAGCGCTGGTTTGGATGGAACAACAAACGGTTCTCGTTTGCCATGGTCTTACCGCTTGGATTTACAATTGGACAGAACGTTTGATTTAGAGTTTGGTAAAGAAGGGAAGAAGAAAGCAACATTCTTGAATGTTTACGTACGTGTAACTAACCTATTCAACCAATTTAACGTGTTGAATGTGTACCGTGCAACAGGTAACCCAGACGATGATGGATACCTTGCTGCTGCGGCTAGTCAAACTTCAATTCAGAATCAATTGGATGAGCAATCGTTCAGAGATTACTATAACTTGAAAATTGACAACCCATTCAACATCAGTTCACCAAGAACAATCCGTTTGGGAGTTAAATTTGATTTTTAATTATTCATAAGAGATTTATTATGAAAAAGCAACTAATAGCAATTACCCTGGGAGCCACTGCACTGTTGTGGTCTAACGAAGCGCTCTCTTACTATGGTCCCGATCATAGTGGAATGAGCCAAGGGAATACAGGAAATACGGTCTCGGCTGAAGCGAAGGGTGCGAATTGTGCTCCAGCAACAGCAAGATTGACGATGGAGTTCAATGATGTAAGTGCATTTATTGAGCAGGGGGGAAGTATGTTCCAAAACCGTCAGGATGGAACAGCTGCATATGAAATTCCTAAAGGAAGTGGTTTAAGAGCGATTTTCGCTGGAGCACTCTGGATGGGAGGTACAGATGTAAATGGACAGTTGAAACTGGCTGCCGTTCGCTACCGTACAGGTAACGATTTCTGGGCTGGACCGCTTTCGATTAATCCGAACTCTGGAAACTATAACCCAAACTCACCTGTTGGTGACGATGCAGTTCGACCTTTTGGTGCGGCAACGATTGATCCAGGACAATGTGTGGAGTATGATGAGTTTTACACTATTCGTAAAGCAGAGGTTATTCAATTCAACATTTGGTGGGAATGTTCAAACGGTGTTGCAACAGAAGGTTGTGACGATGTACAACAACCAGAGGCTGATGTATTGAATCGCATTTACAACTGGCCAGCTCACGGTGATGAAGTTCAGCATCAACAAGATTTCTACTTAGCTCCTTTCTACGATCGCGATGGAGACGGAACCTATGATCCAATCGGACAAGGGGATCACCCATGGTATGATGATATCTTAGGTAGAGATGATATCGTATGTGGTGTAGATAGAAGAATCTCACTATTTGGAGATGAGACGCACTGGTGGGTATTCAACGATAAAGGAAATATTCACACGGAAACTGGAGGAGATCCAATTGGTATGGAAATCCGAGCGCAAGCATTTGCTTTCGCAACAACTGACGAAGTAAACCGTATGACGTTCTACAACTATGAGTTGATTAACCGTGGTACACAAACATTGTTCAATACATACTTCTCACAATACTTAGATGCGGATATCGGAAACTTCTCTGATGACTATGCAGGATGTGATGTATCAAGAGGACTTGGTTACATGTACAATGGTGACTTGAACGATGAAACGAATGCTGGTAACACAGGATATGGTGAAAATCCACCAGCAATCGGTGTTGACTTCTTCGAAGGACCTTACCAAGATGCCGATCAAAAAGATAACGTTGGTCCTTACTACGATTCAATCTTGGATTCAATCGTAACGCCAACAGTAGCGGAAGCTTTAAATGATGGAGGTATCGTTTACCAAGGTATTGGTGTTGGATATGGAGATGGTTTCCCAGATAACGAACGTTACGGAATGCGTGGATTTACGTATTACACGAGTACGGCGGCTGGAACTCAGTCTGACCCTACTTCTGCAGCGCAGTACTATAACTATATGCAAGGTCTTTGGAGATTTGGTGATGAAACTTACTTCGGAGGTACTGGTTTCCCTGGATCTACTGGAGCAACAAACATTGAGTCTGATTATATGTTCCCTGGAGATTCTGATCCTTTACACTGGGCGACTGCAGGTGTTGATCCTGGATTCGAGTGGGATGAGGCTACAGATAACAACCCAGCAGGTGACCGTCGTTTCGTACAGTCAGCTGGACCGTTTACATTGACTCCTGGAGCTGTAAACAACATTACGGTAGGTATCGTTTATGGTCGTGGTACAGAGGGAGACTTGTTCTCATCTGTGAACGCGATGAAAAGAGCGGATACAAAAGCACAAGCTCTTTTCGATGCATGTTTCGCGATTTTGACTCCACCAGATGCTCCTAAATTGACTATTCAAGAATTGGAGAATCAATTGGTACTTACTATTGAGAACCCTGTGACTTCAAATAACTACCTAGAGAGTTATGCAGAAGAGGATAAAGTAAACATTACTGATCCAACTGTAGATCGTATTTATACGTTCGAAGGATACCAGATTTATCAATTACTTGATGAGTCAACTGGTGTTGCTGATATCGGTGATGAAACGAAAGCTCGACCAGTTGCACAGTGTGACATCAAAAATGATATCGATCGAATTATTAACTTCGAGTTTGATGAGGATCTTGGATTCGCAGTTCCTGAGGAAAAAGTGGACGGTGAAAACGAGGGTATTCGTCACTCATTCCTAATAACAGAAGATGCATTTGCTCAGGGTGAGCGTGCTTTAGTTAATCACAAAACATATTACTATGTTGCGGTTGCTTATGCTCACAATGAATTTAAGAAGTATGACCCAACAGATGGATTGTCTTTAGACGGGCAAAAGATTCCTTATATCTCTTCTCGTTTGAGCTTTGATGGTACAGCGATTAAATCAGTAGCTGCTGTTCCTCATAACCCAATGCCTGAAGCTGATGGTACTGGTCAAAACATCGAGTACGGTTCTAGTCCTAGAATTACACGTCTGGATGGACACGGTAACGGAGGTAGCGATCTTGAGTTAACTCAAGCATCCAAAAACTTCATTGTTGCAAATGGTGTGATGAATACTCCTACTTATGAGTATGGTAGAGGACCATTGAATATCAAAGTAATCGATCCACTTAACGTGGCAGATGGATACTTCGAATGTGTATTTGAAGATTATACAGCAAATCCAAACTCTGGTAATGCTGCAGATACTGCTTCTTGGACAATTCGTCGATACGATAAAGAAGGTGGTACTTTATTGGATGAAGTTTCTTCTGAGTTTACAATTGAGTTTAATAACGAGCAGTTAATTCCACAATGGGGAGTATCAGTTCAAATTCAGCAGCAATTGTACACATCGACTGGAGCAGGATCGTTAACACAAGGAGAAACAACTGAGTTACTTCGTGGTGATATCTTCTACTCTGATAGTTCAGTACGTTGGTTGTCTGGGGTTCAGGATAATGACGGATTCTTCCCGACAAACTGGATTCGCTCTGGAGATTACACACCAGAAACTGATCCAAATGACCCAGGATACGAATGTGATCCTAATGCATTGTCTTACCTTGATCCATGTAGCTACCGTGACAAGGCGGGAGCTGATGATGATCGTGAGTACGCTGGAATCTTAGATGGAACAATTGCTCCACACAAAGTAGTAGGTTATCAAGCGGACTACATGCCGATTGCTTATTACAATTCTACTTCGGCGGTGTCTTATCAAAACGCAACAGCGATTAGCTACTTGCCTGGTGTTGATATCGTAATGACAAGCGATCGTTCTAAGTGGACGCGTTGTCCAGTAATCGAATTGGGTCGTGACGCTGCGTTAAACGTTGGTGGTGCGGAACCAGGGCAATTACGTAAGAGCAACAGTGTTGACAAGTACGGAAATAGCGACGGAACAGGAACAGGTATGGGATGGTTCCCAGGTTATGCAATTGACATTGAATCTGGAGTTCGTTTGTACATGGCGTTTGGTGAGAATTCGTTCTTAGGAAATGAGAATGGAGCCGATATGATTTGGAACCCAACTGATCGTTTGGTTGATGGTGTTGGTTCTCCACTTATGGGAGGTATGCACCCAGTATACGTTTTTGGATATAACTATGGAACGATTCAAGGTGATCCAATTATTGGAGATGATTTCCCTGCTTACATTCCGTCTGCAGCTGATGCAAACGCTGGAAATGAGTTGTACAACCAATTCCAATTGATCGAGGCAAATAACAACGCTGCTAAGAAGTTTGTATACTCTAACTTGGCTTGGGTTGCTTATCCATTGGCAGCTCCAGGGTATGACATCTCAAGCGGTGTTCCTCCAACGGATGCAGAAATCGAATTGAGAGTAAATAAAGAGTACAAGAATTACTCAGCTACTGGTCAGAATGGCGGTCGCCCAATGTACTCATGGAGTATGGATGATATCGCTACGGTAACAGGAAGCGTTGATCGTTTGGCGGAAGCATTGGATATGATCAATGTGGTTCCAAACCCATACTACGCATACTCAGAATACGAGCGCACTCGATTGGATACACGTGTTAAAATCACGAACCTTCCAGAGAGATGTACAGTGAAGATTTACAGTGTGAACGGTAAATTGGTTCGAACATTCAAGAAAGATAGTCCAGTTACATCAATTGATTGGGACTTGAACAACTGGAAGAATATCCCAGTAGCAGGAGGTGTATACTTGATTCACGTAGATGTTCCGGATGTTGGCGAGAAAGTTGTTAAGTTCTTCGGAGGTATGCGTCAAGTGGATTTACAAGGTATTTAAACAGATCAAAACGAATTGAAATGAATAGTTCAATGATGAAAATAGGAAAAACAATAGTACTCGGAGTTTTGGTAATGACAGGTTTCTCTGCTCATGCTGGGAACGAGGATCGAGTTGGATCTGCTGGTGCATCTCAATTGCTAATCAACCCATGGGCGAGAAGCTCGGCCATCGGTGGAGCGGGAATTGCACAAATCAATGGATTGGAAGCAACATATACGAATATCGCTGGTTTAGCATTTACGGATAAAACGCAGATTAAGTTTAACTACAGTAACTGGCTCGGAAGCGCGGGGATTGGAATGAACTCTGCGGGTATCGCTCAGCGTATCTCGGAAAGTGATGTAATTGCAGTGAGCGTTCAATCGCTTAACTTCGGTGAGATTCCGATTACTACTGTGGCTAACCCTGAAGGGAACATTGGTTTCTTCTCGCCAAGATCGAATGTGTTTAACGTTGGTTATGCTCGTTCTTTCTCTAGCTCAATCTACGGAGGAATTAACTTTAAAGTAATTTCTGAGAGTATTTCTAACTTGAAATCAACTGGAATTGCAATCGATGCAGGTATCCGTTACGTAACAGGAGAGCAAGATCAAATTAAGTTTGGTATTGCCTTGAAAAACGTTGGGCCTACAATGAGCTACGCAGGTGACGGTTTGGCACAACAAGTGACATACGCTGAAACTGGTGTAATCGCTACGTTGGAGCAACGATCAGGTGAATTTGAAATGCCTTCATTGCTTGCAATGGGAGCTTCTTACGACTTCATCTTTGATGAGCGTAACAAGTTGAACCTTGGTTTCGGTTTCACAGCAAATTCATTCTCTAGTGATCAATTGCGTTTAGGATTGGATTACGGGATGACAACAGAGAAAATGGCATTCAATGTTAGAGGTGGTTTCGTATACGAAAAGAACTTGTTTAGCGCTGAGAATCGCTCAAGTGCTTTGATCGGACCATCAGCTGGTTTCTCAGTTGACGCGTTAGTTGGTGAAAGCAAGAACGCTATGGGAATCGAGTATGCTGCTCGTTTCGCTGGTGTGTTTGGTGTAATTCACACAATTGGAGCTACTATTAGCTTGAAATAAAGAGAATTTTATTACATTTGAGTATCAAGAGAGTCCGTCTGGGCTCTCTTGTTTTTGTTATATAAAAATTAGACTATGTCACAAATAAGCTACTATACGAAGGAAGGTTTGCAAAAGCTGAAAGATGAGTTGCATGACATGAAAGCTGTGCAAAGACCAGCTATATCTGCCCAAATTGGTGAGGCGATCGATAAGGGTGACCTATCGGAGAATGCCGAATACGATGCTGCAAAAGAAGCGCAAGGTATTCTAGAAATGAAGATTGCTAAGTTGGAAGAAGTTGTTTCTAATGCTCGTGTTATTGATGATTCGGAAATTGATCATTCGAAAATATTTATTCTGTCCACTGCAAAGATTCGCAATGTCAAAAACGGAATGGAAGTGACATATACCATTGTTGCAGAGAATGAGGCAGATTTAAAAGCAAAGAAGATTAGTATTGAATCTCCTTTCGGGAAAGGGCTATTGGGAAAATCAGTAGGCGATATTGCAGATATCCAAACTCCGAATGGAATCCTTCAATTTGAGGTATTAGAAATTACACGATAATGACATCAGTATTCACTAAAATAGTAAACGGTGAATTACCGTGTCACAAAGTGGCAGAAGATGATCAGTTCCTCGCTTTTCTGGACATTACACCAGTACGCGAGGGACATGTCCTTGTGATCCCAAAACAAGAAATTGATTACATCTTTGATATAGAAGACTCACTTTTATCCGAAATGATGGTTTTTGCCAAAGGTGTAGCCAGAAAAATGAAAGCTGCCATTCCTTGTAACCGTATTGGTGTTACTGTAATAGGTTTGGAAGTACCACACGCCCACATTCACTTAATTCCTATCAATTCGCTGCATGATATGGATTTCACCGCAGAGAAAGCATCTTTTAGTCAAGACGAATTGGCGCAGATTGCAACAAAAATTCGAACAATATAGTATACTTGGATGTAACTTGGTTTGATCTTTGATATTATGTTGAAGAGATAACTAAAACCATGTGTATGACTTTTCGAAACTCAATAAAAGATATCATGCTTAAGAAATTTTTTAATTGGATGGTAGCGCTCTTTGCAACTAGCAGTGCTGTTAGTGCACAAACCGAGCCGATAAAGGTATTGTTCATTGGGAATAGCTATACGCACATGAATGATATGCCGTCCATGTTCGACAAGATTTCTAATCAGGCAGGGATGAATGTACTGGTAGAGAAATGCGCCCAGTCTGGAGCTTCTTTTAAAGTGCATTCGGAAAGACCAGAAGTATACGAATCGATTAATAAGCGAAAGTGGGATTATATTATTCTTCAAGGATACAGCCGTGAGTTAACATTTGAACCTTCGGAAATTGATACCGCTACAGTTCCTTACCTGAACAAAATTATGGACTCTATTCGTAAGAATAACGAGTGCACGAATGTGCTGTTCTACATGACTTGGGGATATGAAGATGGATATCATGAGAGAGAGAACGTGAACTCGTACTTGAAAATGACGCATAAGATCGAGGAGGGATATCGCTACTTAAGCGATGTATATAATGCACCTGTTGTGCCTGTTGGAATGGTGTGGAAGGAAGTAAAAGCACTTGAGGCAATGGATCTCTACGTGAAAGACAGAGCACATCCGAGTAAATATGGATCCTTCCTTATCGCTAGTACCTTTTTTCAATCAATTTTTGGCGTTCAACAAGGCGAAGATATCGGTATTGTAAAGGAAAGAAGAGCAAAGAAAATTAGCAAAACGGTACATGATGTTCTTGGGAAAAGAAAAGAGCTGTATAAGTTGGATAGAATTGGCATTGAGCTAGAGGAAAAAGCGGATGAATCTGATCCTGATAAAACGTTAATTGCGTACAATATTAGCTACCCAGGAGCGAAATTAATCGAAGTAACCTTTGGTGATGGACAAACAGTTACGGGATACTCAGGCGTTCATGCTGTAAAGAATAATATTGATAATACTCAAGTTCGCGTGGATGTGATCACGGAATGCGACGATAGACGTACGTATTACCGATATCTTGAAATGATATTGAACGAGCGAAATTCACGTCGTAAGAAACGCAAATAAGCCTAGTCTTTTGCGGGTCGCTTCTTCAAGCGAAGAGCATATACAACGGAATTGTAAATTTTGGTCAAGGGTTCAATGTATTTGACCATAATGACAAAGAAGGTGATCGCTGTGGCAGATATGGCGACAGCTGCGTAGGGCGATAAATTACGATCGAACACATCTGGTTTTAAACCAAATCCAAAAACACCACCGTACAGTATAATAACGTGAACCACGTACACAGGGAATGTCGTTTGACCTACTTTTAGAAAAAGAGGAGCGTTGATTTTGAAAGAACGATCAACCAAAATAAGCAATCCAAGTAGTACAATTACCTGACCTAAACGCGATACAGAGGTTGAATTCAATTCAAATACTCCCTTCGCTGTAAGACCAATATACTCCGTGAATTCATCTATGGCGCAGAACAAGTCTCGGGCGAAAATACTCAGAAGTAAACCGACAACAATTACAGTTATACCAAACCACCATTCACGAACCTTATGCTCATACAGTCGAATAATGGCTCCAATCATTCCCCCGAAAATCGTGTAGAATGACATTCGAACAAAACTAAATGTGGAGAATTGTCCATAGAACATGTTCTGAATGAATTTCGGGAATCCTGAAGGCCAGTAAGAAGGGTGCGTAGCTAAACCTTCTGAAATCAACTTTTCATCCATGCGAATGTATTGCTTCATCCAAGAGTAGAAAATCAACATAATGACTCCGGCAACGAAGTAATACCAATGCAATTTCCCAAATTTCAACAAGCGATAAACTCCATAAATGGAGATGACGAATAACAGCCCAACTGCGATCGATTGCAGGACGTGAAAGGCATAGAACCAGTCCATGTGAAATTCGGAACCGTAATAGATGGACTTTGCAATTACCCACAAGTTCAGCTGAATGAAATATCCCCAAAAAAGCAGTTGAAGAACTCTTCTTCCGCCTTTTCGAACCCGTACATTCTTCCAAAAACTTACGTCTTGACGACTTCCTGTCAATAGATATACGAAGATCAATCCAGTAACGGTAAAGAAGAGTGGAGAGGTCAATCCATGAAGTAAATGCCAGCCTTTGAAGAGAATATAATCGGTGTCTCGATATTTCCAATCCAGGGCAGCTCCTGTAAAGTGTCCTTCGAGCATCATCAAAATGGCAATGGAACGCGCCATATCGATAAACTTCAATCGAGGCTTTTTCTCTACGCTTGGTGTAGGAACGGTTGTACTAGTGCTACTTGACATGCTTGTGTAATCAGGTGGCAAATTTACAATATTCTTTACACTTGTATATATTCATGAAAGAAGTTGAAAGCGAAGTAGGTGTACTTAGGAGAGTAATGAAGGACAGATTGGATCAATCCATTGAAAAAAATCGGATAAACATAAAAATGAAACAGCACAAACTGATCACTTAAATCAATTTGTGCTGTTGAGTTACTCGAAAAAGTAAAACGAGTATCAGAATGAGTGCCCTCACATTGTGTGCATACTCAATACGAGATCACACTAATGGTGATCTTGCATTTTTCCTACGACTTTGGATAAAGCTGATTTTGCCTTGCTGATAGCGTCGCTTACTGCTTTCTCCTTTGAAGTGTCTTTTCCTGTAACGGTAATCGGTTGATGATTTTGTAGACGGGCTTCGATCTTGCAGTGAATATCTTCACCTCCCGTTTTGTGCGCATTTTCATCCGAAAGGTGGACTTCGATACGCGTAAGTTTATCCGCAAATTGCTTCAATCCATCATTAATTTTTTCCGAAACATACGCCTCAAGGGATTCTTTCCCCGTGATGTTTTTATCTGTGTTAAACTGAATTTTCATATTCTTTCTTTTTAAGTTATGGTTGTGTTGTTGCTACTATAAATATGCACAATAACGACGACAATAGGAAGCTCGATTTGTTAAGAAAACCTACATCATTGAGAATGAA
>JBFHGY010000008.1:0-19637 GCA_041582905.1 Crocinitomicaceae bacterium
ACCTGCCGATTTCTTGACGTTAAAAGGATCAAATTGTCCAAAGCTCGGGAAAGTATTCCCAGCCTCAGCAAACGCCAGACCGTACACTGTAAATTGTGGATTCAATGAAATAGGATAACGCAACTCCACAGAATACTTAGCGATGAGCGGATCACCATTTTCTGAACTCAGCGAAGCATCTTGATATCCGCGTAGCGCGATGGACTCTTGTCCGTTTAAATAATTGCCCGACCCAAACATTCCGTTTCCACCCATCACGAAACGCTCAAACGGAGAAGTTCCTTTGGAAGAATTATAGGCGCCCAAATACCCGAAACCGATGCGAGGAGCCAGCACCAACTTCTTATTGGGTGTTAGTGGTAAATACCATTCTCCCGTCAGTTTTAAGCGGTAATACTCCAGCATTTTATAGCGTTCCTGATCTGATTGGTTGGAGTAATCCGATACACCGTCGAACATTGAATACGGAAGCGTAGCTTTACCACTAAACTTAAACTTAGAGCCCGAATTCGGGTAAATTGGAGACATCACTGTGCTTCGCTGAAGTGTATACCCCACACTGAGATCGTGCGCATATCCCGAATCAAATGCCACGAAGGACTCCGCATTCGTTACATCATAGTATTTATAGTTAAACTGAAAGGACTCTGAGAAATAATCGTCCGGCCATTTTTTGCGTCGATTTAAACTCACACCGAAATCCGTCACATCCAACCCACTGTACTCGGGATCACCTTTTCGCCACTCATTTCCACTGCGATCAAATCGTGCCCACACCGACAATGCATTCGGTTTCTTTCCTCCCAACCAAGGTTCTGTGAACGACAATTGCGTACTGAAATAATTGGTAGTACTGCTTACTCGGAATTTCAATTGCTGTCCGTCTCCCATGGGCACAGGTTCCCACTTACCCTTTTTAAACATGTTTTTCACACTGAAATTATCGAATGAAAAACCCGCTGAACCTACCAGACGAAATGGATTATCATCCGAACCATCGCCACCCAAACTTCCTGACAACTCAAATTTTTCAGCGATTTGCTCTTCGACGATGTATTCAATATCCACCGTTCCATCCTCTGGATTTGGAATTGGATTTACTTGAAACCCTTGCGGATTGAAAAAGCCGAGTTGCGCCAATTCCTGCTGCGTCCGAATGATGTCGTTACGATTGAATAAGTCACCTGGCTTCGTTCTGATTTCTCTCCGAATCACATATTCCTTCGTACGTGTATTCCCTTTGATGATGACATTTCGAACTCTTGCTTGCTTTCCTTCGATGATTCGAATCTGGTAATTGATTGTGTGATCAACTATTGATGTTTCGACAGGCACTAATCGAAAGAACAGATATCCGCGATCCATGTACAACGAAGAAATATCGCGTCCATCCATACTCATGAAAAGTCGCTGCTCGAAGAGTTGTTTATTGTAACGATCACCCGTTCGAATACCCAAAACTGAATCCAAAAAAGAGGAACGAAACTTCGTATTCCCCACCCATTCAATTTCACCGAAGTAATAGGGTTGACCTTCATCGATTTTCATGTCGATATTCAATCCAGTGGGAGAAGATTGATACACACTATCATCAATCGATGCATCTCGCAATCCAAGCTTGTTGTACTCTTCCAAAATGGCTTTTTTATCATCTCGATATCCCATCTCTGAAAACTTCGATCGCTTATAGAAACGCCAGAACGCCTTTTGCTTGGTGTTTTTCATCGCCATTTTTAATCGCCACGGCTTGATTGCTTCCACATTTTCAAAATTGATTTCCTCAATCTTTACGCGCTTTTTCTTGTCAATGGAGATGGTAAAGACCTGAGAATTCTCCATAATTGGATCATCAGAAACGGCTATTTGAACATCTGCCGCATGAAATCCTTTCTCCCTATAGTAGTACCGAATTTTGGATTGCGTCGCGTACATTAGATTGTCCGAAATCGGTTTTCCCGAAAAGAGTTTGATGACCTCTCGAAGCTTATCCGCTTCTCGTTTTGATACTCCTTCAAATCGAAACCGAGAAAGTAAGGGGCGTGCTTCCACACGAATCAATAAATAAATGAGATCTCCTTCTTCCTTTTCGATCGCAATGTCGACATCCGAAAACAATCCTTCGCCCCACAAATTTTGAATTGCCCTCGATATTTCATCTCCTGGAAGATGAATTGTTGCCCCTTCGGTTAATCCAGCAATTGCTTTAATGGCGGTCTGATCATAGTGTTCTGCTCCTTCTATCGTGATCCGCGCAATTCGAAATCGCTCAGGCGTAGAATGGTCAATGGCGAGTCCTGGATGCGGAGAAACGACGTTCCCTTGGACCGTTTGTCCGAGCATCGTAAAAGAAGTCATGAACACCATCAAGCTAGCGAATCGATAACAATTGGATACGAAGAAATGAATTTTCATAAGGTTAGATTTCCGAATGTTCAACCAAAGTAGAGAATTCGAAGAATCGGTTAAAAGACTGAGTGTTAAGAGCTGTTAACGTTAACTTTGGTTAACAAATTCCGCCAATTTTCCCATTTCAAAATCCCCGGGTGAATAATCAAAATTTACGGTTTACACTTTGATTCAATTTCATTCATCTGGATTCACTACTTTGTGAGAAATCAATTAGAAGATGAGAAAATACCTTTCTACCATTTTGCTTTTGTTTTTCATGTCATCGGTGAGTGCGCAGATAAAGGTCGATCAGTTTGATTTGACGATTGAATCCGAATTATCAGATACACTCCAGGGGATTTATCAAAAATTCTTGAACGAAGAAGTGGAGAAGATTTCGATAGCTACCCTCAAGAAAAAATACTCTCGTCTTGATCACTACCAATTCATGAAGAACAAGAAATGGTATCAGAGTGAAAAGAAATGGATAGAGGAAAATTCATACGAAGGAGAATCAATTGTGATTGCTGGAGAGCCTTACCCTTTTGTTCATTTTGATTCAATGGTTTTTGAATACCGTTACGGAGGAATCGAAACGGAGTTTATCGCAAAGGAAATAATTCTTGACAGTACTGAACTAAGACTTGCTCTTACCGAAATGTTCAATGGTGCAGAAAACACATATATAGATCTGTGTTATGCACCCCGACATGCTGTTCTTTTTTATAATCCACAAGGTGAAATCAGCGGAATATACGAGATTTGCTTTCGATGTGACAATGTTCTTTTCGGAATAACCGGAGTCGATATGGTTTCAAAATCATCTCCATATATCCAAAGTCTCTTCACAAAATACAAGGATAATTTAGAATGAAAATCGCCATCGTTTCCTATTTCATCATTGCAGTCACGCTTCTTATATCTTCCTTTTTCGTTTCTGGAGCACTCGACATTACAACGCATGACACCTACTGGGTCGTGGCTTCCTCCCATGTTTTTCTATTCGGAGCATTTCTATTTTTCCTATTTGGAGTTATCACTTTAGCAATTCATCGTTTTAAACGCCGATCGAGTCCATGGTTAATTTGGATTCATCTTGTATTATCGATTCTTTTCCCCGTGTTCATTTCAGTCGTTCCAAGTTATTCTCCATCGAAAACTTTCACCGATTACAGCGTTTATGACGAAGTCGAAACACTTCCCTCATTCGATTGGAATAGTGTGATTGCCATTTGGGGAGTTCTATTTCTGATTGCTCAATTCCTGTTTGTTGTTAATTTAGTGAGAGCACTATTTTTGAAACGAGCGCACAACTAAGCATGGAAAAGATATTTATCATTATTCTAGATCTCGATGGAGTACTCATTACAACTCCCCCTTGGAAAAAAGATGATATTGATAGTGATGGATATTCCCTATTCAATACAGAATGTGTGGAGCGTTTCAACAAGCTGTTGAAATCTTTAGAATCACACATCTGGCTGAGTTCAACCCGACGAGCAACCAAAACTCTGGAAGAATTTAACGCAATATTTCAGCATCGTAACATCCATACTCCCATATCAGGATTTCTTCCAATTGAAGAAAAAACCTGCTCCAGAAAAGAAGAAATTGTTCGCTTTATTGAAACGAATAAGCTAAGTTCTTATCTTATCATCGATGACGACAAGTCTCTCAATGATCTCGATGAGAATATGAAAAACCGCCTGGTGCAGACAGAATTTTTAAAGGGATTTGATCAGAATGCTTTGAAAAAGGCCCTCGAAATCACTTCGTAAATGAGAATCTATCCTCCATATTCAAAAACCAGAGTAAGAATTGCCAATCCTGAGGCGTTTCGAAATTATCTGACTCAAAAGATTCGTCAATATGGAAAGGGATACGATGATGATGTGCTTGTTGGAAAAATAAATGGAGATACATTCATCTCCGAGGTTGAACGTAGCTATTACAACACAGCACGACCCATTATCAAAGGAAAAATAAAAGATGGTCATTTGACAATTTCTATCGGAATTCGGGATGTTGCGCTGATTATCCCCTTGGGGTTTATCTTGATCTTCCTTATCATGGGAATCATCAAAATGAAGCTAATTGCTATTCCTCTTGCCATTTTTGTCTCCCTTTTCCTTTATCTTTTATTCTGGATACTTTTTGCTATTGAGATCAAATCCACCAAAAGACACGTAGAGGAAGTCATTGATAAAGCCAAGGGCAAACCTAAGGACGAGCTCGCTTCAACAACACAATTATAAGAACACTTATGAAAAACCATTTACTCTTTTTATTCACTTTAGCCATACTCATGAGTTGTACATCCAATCTCGATCCATCCATGACCTTAGAAATTCCAAAAGAAGGCTTTGCAGTCGTGCGACACATTCCCGAAGATCAAACAGGAAGGAAAGATAATTTTCTATACATCGAACCTCGTGCGATCACAGAAGAGGAATTCAACACACCTGAATTAAGTACCTACATCGATAGCATGTACGCGGTAATGGTTCGTACAGCAGGAGTCGGAATTGCATCCAACCAATTGGGAAAGCGCCTGCAGATTTTCATGATTGAAGCGAAGCCCAGTAATCCAAGATATAAGGTTCTCGGTCCCGTTGAGAAGCAAGTATTTATTAATCCCGTGATTACGAAAACATCGAAAGTGCGCAAGAATTTTTGGCACGGTTGCCTAAGCGCCGATGGAGAGAATCGTGGAAACGTAGCCACCTACGAATGGATCGAATATAGATGTCAAAATGAGAACGGTAAAGTGCGAACTGGAAGATTAGAAGGATTTGCGGCGGTGATTTTCCAGCACGAATTTCGACACATGCTTGGAGGAACCTATTTGGATCACGCACACCACTTTCTACCGAAGGAAGAACTGGATTCGCTCTTGGATTCAAATGAACTACCCTTTTTTGAGATCGCAAATGATACGTTGCCTTTATTGATTGAAGGGTACGAAATTGGTGAATCGATTTCTGATTTTCACGCTCGGAAGTAAACATTTCCCTCAAACCATTTTTCATGAATACGATTGACACACCGGCACCTCTTCACTTCAAAAACGGCAATAATTTCCCTGGAAACTTTGTAATGATGGGCTACGGCGGACTCGCTGTCTCTTTAGCTTTGGTCGCAACGGGAAACTATATTTTTGGCGCTGTACTACTCCTGATTTCATTATTTCCCGTAACCAATCGTCATCATGTAGTGATTGCCCCTCAAAAGGGAACCGTTCATGATTACACCCTAACCTTTGGACTCCTCAAGATTGGAAAAAAGCATCCACTGAAGCGTTTCCATTACGTGACTGCTATGCCGATGATTCAATCGCATAATGTATATGCAAGCACCACCAATTCGCACACCGTTACAGAGAGCTCTTTTGGTATTACCCTGTTCGGAGATCGACTTCGAGGAAAACTCACCCTCGCAAAGTACGACTCGAAGAGTGAAGCGAAACTTACTGCTCAACAACTTGCAGATCGATTGAGTTTAACGTATTTTGACTACGATCCTAAACTCGTTCGTCGTGTTTTATTAGGAGAGGTGACTTTATAAAGTTTATTGAAAAATATGTCAACCTCACAAAAACTCCTTCTATCCTTACCTGTTGTCCTTCTACTTCTTTACCAAGCAACATTCATAGCTCCTTCCTATTTCTTGAGGCTCATACCATCAATGAAGACCTACCACATCCTGAACGGCAGTATCGGAGTTTTATACCTCTCCACACTGTTTTTTCTACTTAGGAGGATGTGGAGCTACACAACCATAGACCGCAAACTAAAAGCGGATTGGACGTGGAATCTTATTTTATTCGGTTGGATCACCACGTTTATCTACATCTGGAAAAAGGATAAAGAGTTCCACGCAATGCACCTTACGCACAAATAAAAAAGGGGCGTCTTTTCCGATAGTTATCGGAACGAGACACCCCTTGAATATTCTATTCAATAACGCTTACTCTGCTAGAACAATTACTTTGTTGTTTAGCATTTCCATAACGCCACCTTTGATTGCAACGCGAATGACTTTTTTGTCGCCATTATCTACAGAAACAAGTTCATTTGTTTCATCGTCTGCTTCAAAGTTTTCAGTTAAGTTCACCTTCAATTCTCCCTCAGACAATGCTGAAATGATTGGAGCGTGATTCGACAATACTTGAAATGATCCATCCAATCCAGGGAACTGAACAGCGTTCGCTTCTCCCTTAAAAACTTCCATTTCTGGTGTGATGATCTCTACTTGCATGTTGTCGTATATTAAGCGTTCTCTGCCAACATCTTATCTCCGGCAGCGATAACATCCTCGATTCCTCCTTTCAAGTTGAAAGCAGCTTCTGGATATTGGTCGTATTTACCGTCCAAGATTTCGTTGAAGGCTTTGATTGTATCTTGGATATCAACAAGTACACCTTTCAATCCTGTAAACTGTTCAGCTACGTGGAATGGCTGAGACAAGAAACGTTGAACACGACGGGCGCGGTGTACAACCAATTTATCTTCCTCAGACAATTCGTCCATACCAAGGATGGCGATGATATCTTGTAATTCTTTGTATCGTTGAAGCGTGATTTTCACACGTTGTGCACAAGCGTAGTGCTCTTCACCTACGATCTCTGGAGTCAAAATACGAGAAGTTGAATCCAATGGATCTACCGCTGGGTAAATTCCAAGCTCGGCAATCTTACGAGACAATACTGTTGTTGCATCCAAGTGGGCGAAAGTGTTCGCTGGTGCAGGGTCAGTAAGGTCATCCGCAGGTACGTATACCGCCTGTACAGATGTAATCGAACCGTTTTTAGTTGAAGTAATACGCTCTTGCATCGCTCCCATCTCAGTTGCCAATGTTGGTTGGTAACCTACGGCTGATGGCATACGTCCAAGAAGTGCTGATACCTCAGATCCTGCTTGCGTGAAACGGAAGATGTTATCAACGAAGAAAAGGATATCTTTTCCTTGTCCGTCACCTTCACCATCACGGTAGTACTCTGCCATTGTCAATCCAGACAAAGCAACACGAGCACGTGCACCTGGAGGCTCATTCATTTGACCGAAAACGAATGTCGCTTTCGATTCTTTCATTTCGTTTTTATCTACTTTAGAAAGGTCCCAACCTCCTGCTTCCATAGAATGCATGAAGTCTTCACCATACTTGATAATTCCTGATTCCAACATCTCGCGAAGCAAATCGTTTCCTTCACGTGTACGTTCACCAACACCTGCGAATACAGACAAACCACCGTGTCCTTTTGCGATGTTGTTAATCAACTCTTGAATCAATACTGTTTTACCAACTCCGGCTCCACCGAACAAACCAATTTTACCTCCTTTTGCGTAAGGCTCAATCAAGTCGATTACTTTAATACCTGTAAAAAGTACCTCAGTTGCTGTCGAAAGATCTTCGAATTTAGGTGCTTCACGGTGAATTGGGTTTCCGTTTGAGTTATCCAACTCTCCCAATCCGTCGATCGCCTCTCCAACTACGTTGAACAAACGTCCTTTGATTTCTTCACCAGCTGGCATTTTAATTGCCGAACCTGTTGATGTTACTTCCAATCCTCTCATGAATCCATCTGTAGAATCCATCGAGATGGCACGAACTGAATTTTCTCCAATGTGAGCTTGTACTTCAAGAACTACGCGTGTTCCGTCCTCTTTACGTACTTCCAATGCGTCATAGATGTTAGGAAGTTCTGTTCCTTTTGCGAAGTTTACATCTACTACAGGTCCAATTACCTGTGAAATTTTACCTTTAATATTCGACATGTTGGCGTCTATTTATTGTAATTAACAGCATTCCATTTTCCTTGTTGAATGGTGCTTTGAAACGATTTTCAACACCACCCTACTGGAATTTTGGTGCAAATATACGTGTTTTCTCATAGAAACAAGCCTATTGTGAATAAATATATAGGCCATCGTAAAAAAGTACTTCGTAAAATGAAAATTGGCTCAAACTCACCCAAGTAGTTCAAGCTTCGAAATGTCCCTTCGCGCCTTCTATAAAAGTGATTCTCGACTGGATTTGACCGTTCTATTCCGAAAGATGATAAATCATGAGATCCAATTTACCTTCCAACTCATCGAGGCGTTGATTCCAAATATATGCTGTGTATTTGTTGGCATCAGGCCGAGCGTGTAGCGCATACGAAAAATCAAATTCCATACTTCCATCGGCTTCAATCTTCTTGTTACGTACAAAAGGTACCGCTTCATACGTGAATTGCTGTTTTGATACCGTATCTTCTGAAACGATCACCAGAAACACTTCGTGTTCCAAGGTTAACTTTCCTAGTTCACCGCGGCATCTAATAATACTTGACTGGTTCAGTTCATCCGCGTAAAGAGTCTGGTATTCGGCTTGCGACTGAATCTCTGCAGTCAGCTCCTTCACTTTTGTTCTAGTTAACAGGCGTTTTCGTTTCAATAATGTTAACTCTGAAATGCCATCAACTCGTAAGCGATCATAATGTTTTAAGAGTTCTGGGGTTGGAGCGCAAACCATATAATCGGCCAAGGTATCAAAAGGCTGGTCGTTTCGTTGATACACCCGAAGTGGCAATTCAAGTCTTCGCGTCAATTCATTCTCCATATTCCAACGTCCCGCAACTGTAGGCGGTGCACCTTGAACTTGCTCTGGAATAAGCGAAACCAACTCCTCATCTAAATGCTCATGCTTAAAATTAACGGAGTGTGTTATATTCATTGTTGCACCAAAAAACACCGCAGCCAAAGCCGAAATTCCCATTCCCCAATGAGCTTGTCGCGTAAAAAGATCAATGCAGATCATCAACGCGCCGAAAAAGAAAACAACGAGATAACTTGCTGCACGGTCTTCTGGATAATTCACTCCCAGCACCCAATGCTGTAAAAGAATACTCAACACAGCCAAAATGAAAAACAAGGGAATCACTAATTCAGGCTGAACAATTCTCTTAGAAATCCAGAACGTACGAATGGTAATGAACAGAATAAAAACAGCCCCAATCGTCAGTACAACATCCAACCAGATACTTTTGAGATTCCAAAGAAAAAAGGTGAGTGTGTGAATGGTATTTTCAAAGAAACCTTCAGAACCTCCATAATACAACTTCCCCAATTCTTTTAATAAAAATGAATAGTTGATGAAGTAGCCCAGCCCACACAAAACGATCACTAGAGGAATTAGCCCAAGGTAAAATCGTTTGGACCAAACAGCGAGAATCAATAAACCAACGCCCGCCAGCGCAAAAGGCAAAAGAATCAAACTCCCATAAACGGCCAGCAGCCAACCTGCACAAGCTCCGAACAGTGCCCTTTTTTTTCCTTCACGAAAGTACACGATTGTTTGCTGAAGTGAGAACATCAGAAAAGCCAGCGCCAAGCCATACCCACGCGCCAAGCTGAAGAAATCAATTAGAAAAGGAGTCGTGACGAGCAGAAGAAGAAACGCGATGAAATTCCACTTTCCTTGAAAAAGAATCTTTAATCGGTACGCAGACCAAAAATAAATAGGGAAAGCGAGCACGCTCGCCAAACGCACGATAAAGATCGATTCAGACTGAAACAGACGTGTAAGTCCGCCAGCAATCAAGCTCAACAAAAAATGGTTATTGGCATCAACGTACCCATTTCCAGGAATAGGGTTCCAGTGAATGACATAACTCCAAAAGGTCACAATTTCATCGTGCACGAAAAAAACTGTGTATGAGCGAACGAAAAGGTAGACCCAAATAGCGATGAACAACACTAAGAACAACGATGATTCTAGCGGAGAAAATTTTATCGATTCTTTTGAAGTAGAGCTAGGCATTATCGAAAGGTACGTTTTATTTCGACTCAACAGTTTTCACATTCTTACGAATAAGATACTTCACAGGGAAATAGCTGAACAACACACTCAGCAAAGAAACCATCGTAATGATTAAAACCCCATCTGTCCATGATAAGGCTATTGGGAAAGCTTCTCCTGCCGAATTGGGCATCGTCAACAATGAAAACTTCAGCTGAATGAAGCAAATGGCATAACCGATTAATGCACCGAACAAAATTCCTTTCCCAGAAATAAGCAATCCTTCGAAAAAGAAAATATTGAAGATGAATTTCTTGTTGGCCCCGAAGCTTTGCATCGTTTGGATGTTATCCAACTTCTCCACAAACAACATCGTTAATGAGGCCACCAAGTTAAAAGCCGCCAAAATGAAAATGAACAATAATATAAATAGGACAATCAATTTTTCAGAGCGACTCGTTTTATAAATCAGCTCATTCTTCTCAAAATTCGTCTTTACCACAAAGCCATCACCAAGCATTTCTTTGATCCGATCTCGTACCGCTCCATTATCATACGTTGAATCTACATCCACGTACACCGCTGAGATGTGATCGTCGTATAACATTAGATCCTTCGCATAATCGATGGGCACCACGAAGTTTTCTGAATTTACTTCGCGATTGTAATTCATGCGCCCCGCCACACGAATGATGTTTGTTCGAAATGGATTCTTCCCAAAACCAATCTTGATTTTTCGCTTCGGCACATAACATATCACCGACTCAAAACCGACATTTTCGGGAATGTACCCACCAAGTTTCTCCAATAGACCTGCGCCAATGATTCCGTAATCAGTACCCTGATTTTGCAGCATGGATTTGCCATCAATCAGGTGCTTCGACATATTCGTAATATCCAAAAAGGACGAGTCAATTCCGATCATCTTGGCGTTCACCCATTTCTTTTCATGTTTGAGAATCACCACTTCTTCCACTGCGCGGGAATAGTTGTGTACTCCCTCCACCTGTGTGAGCGCTTCAAAATCAATCTGACGTTCATTAAATGTTTTCCCAACTTCGGGGCGAATCGTGATGTCCGTATCATATTCGGAGTACAACTCCTCGATCATCTTCTCGATTCCATTAAACGCAGAAAGCAAAATAATGAGCGCTGCCGTAATGACCGCAATTCCGACCACAGAAATACGTGTAATCAGGTTGATCACGTTCTTTTTCTTCTTTGAAGAAAGGTATCTGCGCGCTATGTAAAATGGAACGTTGATGGTTTTGTTTTTTTGAGCTTCTGTCTTCGACTCCGCTCAGACAGCGTTCTCCTAAAATTACTTTGATTATATGATCACGTAAGCCGAGCGGAGTCGAAGCCTACTTTTTTAACAATTGATCAATCTCCATTGCGTAATCCAGTGAATCATCAATAAAGAACTTCAAATCTGGGCACTTCTTCATGTTTTTCAATCTTCTCCCTACTTCACCACGAATCTTGGAAGCGTTCTCTTTGATATTCTCCAACACTTCTTCCTTCGGTGGACCAGCAAAAATACTCATGTAGACACGAGCCAGCGACAAATCAGGAGTCACACGAACTGTCGTTACTGTTACCATTGCTCCCAAACATATTTCACGTGCATTTCGCTGGAAATACATCGATAATTCTTCGCGAATCACCTCTTCTATTCTACTTTGTCTGATTGTACCCATGCTGCAAAAATACGCAATTGATTTTGTCGACGTTATCAATGCCATAAACAAAAACGTATCTTTGCACGCAATGAAAGGATTGAGAGAAATTATTAGCTATTCGTTTAAGTATCGAGGCACAGCATTTTTGGTGATTGTTTGTAACATCCTCTACGTCATCTTCAACCTTCTCTCACTCGCTCTTTTCGTTCCTTTTTTACAAATCCTCTTCGACAACGATAAAGTATCCGAAGTTGTAAGTGAACCTGTATATACGGGTGGATTTGTGAACTTTTTCAAGTATCTCTCTGATTACTTTAACTATGTCATGCAAGACATGGCGCAAAATGATCCGAAAGGAGCACTTCTATTTGTATGTTTCTCCGTTGCCATAGCATTCCTACTAAAGAATGTGTTCCGCTACGGCGCTGTTTGGTTCCAATCTCAATTAAGAATGGCCGTGGTACGTGATATTCGTGATGCGCTTTTCGAAAAATCACTCAGACTACCACTCTCGTACTATACCGACGAGCGTAAAGGAGACATGATGGCACGCATGCAAAGTGATGTCGGCGAAATTGAAGTCGCTGTGATTTCTATGCTTGAGCTTATTTTCCGCGAGCCACTTGCCATTGTTATTCATTTAGGAGTACTGATCTACTGGAGCCCTGAATTGACTTTATTCTCTCTTATACTTCTTCCGTTCACTGCGCTAATCATTAGCATTATCGGGAAAAGTTTGAAACGTACCGCCAAACAAGGTCAGGAGCAAATGGGACTTGTTTATTCGATGATGGAAGAAACACTCGGCGGAATTCGCATCATTAAAGCATTTAACGCCATGACTCAAGTGATGGGACGTTTCAAACACGAGAATTTGAAACACCAAAAACTCATCACCAAGGCATTTCGGAAGCGTGATTTGTCTTCACCATTGAATGAAACCGTTGGAGCTGTCGTAATGCTTTGTATTGTTTGGTATGGCGGATCGTTGATTTTGGACAACCCAGACGGCTCTGCCTTCACAGGAGAAGAATTTGTTGCTTTCATCATTGTCTTCTCTCAATTACTTCGACCGATTCAAGGAATGGCGCGATCGGTGGCCAACCTAAATAAATCAAAAGCATCACAAGATCGAATCAATGATATTCTGAATGCTGATGAAAAGATCTACGAAGTAGAAAACCCAACTCCTTTACCCGAACTCACTTCTGATGTGTCTTATAATAATGTATCCTTCCGTTATGGTGAGGAATACGTATTGAAGAATATTTCCTTCTCGGTTCCCGTTGGAAAAACGATTGCTCTCGTAGGAGAATCAGGCAGTGGAAAGTCAACCATTGCTGACCTGCTTCCTCGTTTCTATGACGTACAAGAAGGATCAGTTACCGTGGACGGTGTCGATATTCGCGAAGCGAGCATCTTAGATTTGCGTCAACAAATTGGAATCGTTTCACAGGAATCGATTTTATTCAATGCGTCCATCCGCGAAAACATTGCATTCGGAATGAACAACGCCACCGATGAAAAGATCATCAAAGCTGCAAAGATTGCCAATGCGCACGACTTCATTATGGAACTTCCCGAAGGATACGACACCAATATCGGAGAAAGAGGAAATCGTCTATCTGGAGGTCAACGTCAGCGTATGAGTATCGCCAGAGCCGTTCTGAAAAATCCTCCTATTCTTATTTTGGATGAAGCAACTTCTGCCCTCGATACAGAATCGGAATACCTCGTTCAGGAAGCCCTCGACAACTTAATGAAGGACAGAACTAGTCTGGTAATTGCCCACCGATTGAGCACCATTCGCAATGCGGACAACATCATTGTTCTTTCCAAAGGAGAAATCATGGAATCAGGAACACACGAAGAGTTGATGAAAAAAGGAGGCATCTACAATAAGTTATCCTCACTTCAAGGAATTACCGAGTAAACTGCATATACGTTTTCGGATTGACAGGCGATTGCTGATACCACAACTCAAAATGTAAGTGTGGACCCGTTGTATTCTCACCCGTATTTCCAACCACCGCAATTGGGTCTCCCAACTGAACTTTCTGACCTACCTTCTTGAGAATCGTCTTGTTGTGTTTGTATACGGAAACATAGTCCCCAGCATGCGCTAGAATCACAATGTGACCATCTTTTCGTGTGTAGCCAGAATAAATAACTGTCCCACCCAAACATGCTTTCACCGTTTCATTTTTCGTAGTAACGATGTCGATTCCTGGGTGATTTGATGCGTTAAACTCTTGGCTCACGACACCTAAAACAGGACTCCCAAAAAACTCGATTGAAGAATTCTTCGACTCAGCAGGAGTACTCATGTCGTTTCTCACCTCCTTCGAGAGTGCGCTTTCCGCTTTGGTTTGTCCTTCCTTAATCTTACTTACATCAATTTGATGAACTTGAGTGAGCGTGTCATTCGAAATTCTCATGGGAACATCACCTGAAAGAATCAAACGAATATTCTCAATGTAGTTGGTCTGCACTTTTACTTGATTGTTCAAATCGTCGATCACCATTTGCTGTTCTTCCAGCTGACTTCTACTGATTGATGGATTACCCGACAATCGCTGAAAAAGTCCGGAAAACAAATACGCAGATCCAGCCCCAACAATGATCACGACGATGATCAGAAGACTGGCCAAACGGATAGTTGTACTCTGAAAACTCCAGATTTCATCGAACGACTTAGGGTCAGATGCAGAATACTTCACATTCTTTTGAAGCCAACGATAAAATTTCTTGAACAATTTCATGGCTTACAAAACTGTACATTTATTCATATTTCCGCAAATAAATGATCATTGTAATCGTTAACAAACTATAAATCGTATTGTTGGTCTGAAATTTGCAGGTTTAAGAGCAAACGTTTTAACTAATTTTACGTCATAGTAATAGGTGAAGTATCTAATTTACATATCAACCTTTCTTTTTCCACTCTTTTCGTTGAGTCAATTGGTCACGTCTACGAATCAAACTCCGGGTGGATTAGTTCAAAATGTTTTGCTTGGATCGGGTGTAACCGTTTCGAATATTACCTACAATGGAACACCCACTTCCATTGGAGAATTTGACGGTTCGAATTGTAATGTTGGACTTGCCTCTGGTATTGTGATGACTACGGGGACTGTACTGAATACAGGCGATGGGCCTCACGGACCGAATAACAACGGAAGCGCTGGAGTAGATAACGGTGCACCAGGAATTGGACTCTTGAACAACGTAGTGGGTGGTACAACCTACAACGCCGCTGTCTTAGAATTTGATTTTGTTCCCTATTCGGACACCGTTCGTTTCAATTACGTTTTTGGATCTGAAGAATATCCCGAGTATGTAGGATCTCAGTTCAACGATGTTTTCGGATTTTTTATCTCTGGGCCAGGAATTCCTGGTGGAATACAAAACATTGCCAGACTGCCAAATGGTCAGGCCGTTGCGATCAACAACGTCAATGCAGGCTCAAATCAAGCTCTTTTCGTAAATAATGGAGACGGAGGTTCATCTCCTCAAAACAGCTCTGCGAATTTCATCCAGTACGACGGATTCACGAAAGTACTTACGGCAGAATCAAAAGTACAATGTGGAGAAACGTACCACTTGATCATTACCGTAGCCGACGTAGGAGATGGAATTTACGATTCAGGAATCTTCTTGGAAGCAAATAGTCTTTCTTCTAAAACACCTGTTGAGATTACTCATTCAATGTCACAAAACCTCTTTGCCGACCCTAACGTCATGGCAGAAGGATGTGTAACCACAACCGTGACACTCGAAAGAGGGACCAACGATTTAGCTTCACCTATGACGATTCCAATCAACATGAGCGGAACAGCAATAGAAGGGGTTGACTACTCGGACATTCCCAACTCGATTACATTTCCTGCAGGAGTTCAAACCGTACAATTTTCGTTCAATGCATTCCAAGATGGTCTTGTCGAAGGACAGGAAAGTGTGATATTCACCTTGCCCATTCTTGACCCGTGTGGAAATCCAAATCCGATTGTGCTGAATTTATTCATTGAGGATATTCAGCCTGTTGACGTGGTAATTGAGGGCGGAATAATTAATTGTCCTGGAGAAGAAGTTACATTAACTGCTGTACCATCTGGTGGTGCTGCGCCCTACACGTTCCAATGGCTTCCCGGAGGAGAAACGACCCAAAGTATTACTGTTAGCCCTTCAGCAACTACAACATATTCCGTTTCAGTAACAGATGATTGCTTGAACCAAACGGCAACTGATAATTTCGAGGTAGTCGTTCCCGTTCTCCCTCCTCTTGTACTGAATGAAACACCCGATATCACAGAAATCTGTCCGTACCTTCAAGAAACCTTAGAAGCAAATCCTTCAGGTGGTTCTGGCAATTACACCTATCAGTGGTCATCCAATTTTGAACCGAACTTAGGTAACACGCCAACTATTGATATTCAGCCGTCAACGACAACTACGTATACCGTAACGGTTTCTGATGACTGTGGAAATAGCGTAACCGAAACGATTGTGTACACGATTACCAGTCCTCCTTTGACATTGGAAATGACACCCGCAGTTGAGATTTGTCCTGGAGACTCTATTCAAATTGGCGTTACGGCAAGTGGTGGATTCGGTTCTTACTTTTACTTCTGGCCGCATAGTGGTGAAACAACACCAACTATCTATGTTCAACCAGATGCAACAACAACCTATTCGGTGATCGTTTCTGACGAGTGCCAGACTTTTGTGGTAAACGGATCAACAGAAGTAATCATCGTAAAGCCAACAGCGAACTTTACCATTTCGAGTGAAACAGTCTTCAACAATGTTCCAGTTCAATTCCAAAACTTAACCGTGAACGGAGAAACCTACGAGTGGGATTTCGGTAATAACAATACATCAACAGATGTGCACCCGAGCAACATCTACACAGATCCAGGTTTTTATGACATCACACTCGTTGCTTTCGATGACAAAGGATGTACAGATACCATTACGCGAAGAATTGAAATTGAAGAAGAATGGTACATCTATGTCCCGAACACGTTTACGCCAGACGGTGACCGCTTCAACAATGACTTCAGAGCAAGTACCATTGGGATTCAAACCCTCGATATTTCCATTTTTAACCGATGGGGAGAAGCCGTTTTCAATTCAAGTGATTTAGACTTCATTTGGGATGGAACATTCAATGGATGGTACGTTCAAGACGGAACATATACCTACAAGATAAAGTTCTTGACAAACTCAGAACGACAGAAAACCATCGTTGGACACGTCAATGTGTTGAGGTAATTCTACCTCCTACTTCTCAAATTACAAAGATTTTGTTCTTCCTCCGTCAACAGGAATGTTGATCCCATTAATATATGATGCTCGATCGGATGCCAAGAAAGTAATCGCTTCAGCTACTTCTTTCGGCTCTGCGATTCGCTGCATTGGAGATTGTTGCGCCATTCCTTCTAGTACCGCCTCTACGGAATCGTTCGTTTTCCCTGCTTTCACGGCCGCAATACTATTAAGCCTTCCCGTGTTCGTAGCTCCTGGTAATACATTGTTCACACGAATATTCAATTGACCCAGCTCATTCGCAAGTGTTTTGCTCCAGTTTGCAACTGCTCCACGGATCGTATTGGAAACTCCCAAATTATTCAAAGGTTGTTTTACGCTAGTTGAAATGACATTAATAATACTTCCTCCACCGTTTTCTTTCATTACGGGCACGAGCGCCTGAACCAAAATATGATTACAAATCAGGTGTTGATTAAATGCATCCAAAAATTCTTGCGGATCAGCATCAATAATTAACCCTCCTTTCGGTCCTCCTGTATTATTCACCAAAATAGTTGGTTTATTTCCTGCCGTTACAAAATCATTCAAAACAGCTTTCAACTCTTGAGGTTGAGAAAAATCAGCTACCAAATGTTGATGCGCTTGATCGTTTGAAGTGTCCAGTTTGTTTACAGCATCTACCAATTTTTCTTGGTTTCGAGCTACCAGAACTACCGAAGCACCTCTTTCCGCCATTAACTTTGCTGTTTCAAAACCTATCCCTTGTGTACTGCCACAAACTACCGCCATTTTTCCCTTTAGCTCCATTGTTCTTCTTTTCTATGATCTGGACAAAAATACATGAAGGAAATGAAAATATAACAAAAGGATAAACTTTCTACCTAGGTAAGATTTAACATTAATCCCCAACCAAAGCGTTTTAGTATTCGTATATTTGTTAGAAATTAGACTTAATTTATCTTTTTATGAAAAAATTCTACAAACTCCTGGCTTGTGCAGGTCTAATGTTGACCCCACTACTAGGTAACTCACAAGTATTTGTGTCTGAAGATTTTAACGCAGGCGTTCCTGCAGGTTGGACCACCAATGGCTTCAACACAAATAACGGATCAAACACCTGTGGTTCACAAGCTTTACGATCAAACTTATGGTCTTCGAACACACAAGATGACTTCACTACTGGAACTTATACAGCAGATGGTGGAATCATTAACATTTCTTTCGATTACAAAATCGTTGATTATTTCAGCAACACTGCCACAACAGGAAACTGGGGTGTATTAACATTGGAGCACACAATTGACGGTGGAGTTACATGGGTAACCGATACGGTAATCGATCAGTCAAATCACGTTCCTGCGAACACATGTGCTACAGTAGCAACTTTTGCAACTGCAGCTGAAATTCCACAAGGATCAAACGTACAATGGCGTTTTGATGGTGTATGGAACTCAGGAGATTTCGACCTTTACATCGATGACGTAAGTTTCATTGAATCTGTTACATGTCCACTTCCTAGTGGTCTTACTGTGAACAGCGCTGACTTAACTTCAGCTACGTTTACATGGACTCCTGGAGGTACTGAAGCAGAATGGGCGATGGAATATGGACCTGTTGGATTTACTCCTGGAACAGGGACTTCTATCTTGACAACAAACAACGTAATGGAAACAATCAGCGGATTGGCTTCTAACTCATTCTTTGAGTTCTACGTACGTGCGGCATGTTCTCCTGGAGACACTTCTATTTACGCAGGACCTATCACTTTCAATACGTACAACCAAGGATTGTACATGGATTGGGATGCTGCTTGTCCAACAGGTGGATTCTTTGACATTTCAACAACAGGAACAGATTTAGGATTGGGTGACGACGGAGAAGCTGGAGTTACGATTCCATTTAGCTTCCTTTACCAAGGATCTCAACTTATTACAGACGTATCAGTTGGTAACAACGGAGACATCAAACTCGGAACACTTACAGGAACTACATCTTTCTCAGGAAACATGACATCTCTTGCAGATGGTCTTTACCCTTGGTTGGATGATTTGGATTCTGAAACTGGAGGTGTTTACTACGAGACTATCGGAACATCACCAAACCAAGTATTTATCGTACAATGGCACCAACGTTGTAACTTCTCTGGAAGTGTTGGAGCGCCAAACGTAACTTTCCAAGTTCAAATTGAAGAAGCAACTGGAGAAATCTACTTCGTATACGACGATGCTGTATTTGGAGGTTCTAACGCTGGTGACGATTACGGAGGAAACGCAGACATCGGTATTGCTGGTCCTAACCAAGACATGAACGTATCGAACAACGATATGCAATACTTGATGGATAACTCTTGTATCCACTTCTTCTACACAGACTGTCCAAACCCTGTAAACTTTACCGTTTCTTACACAACTGCAAACGGAGCTGGAATTACTTGGGATGCTGGTTTGGCTTCAGAAACAAACTGGACAATCATTTACGGTCCTGCTGGATTTGACCCAGCTGTTACAGGAACAACTA
>JBFHGY010000009.1:0-18793 GCA_041582905.1 Crocinitomicaceae bacterium
AAATCCATTCGTTCGATTGAGTTCGAGAATGAAACCTTGTAGCTTACGAGCTTTTTCAGGGAACACATGAATTGCTGACCGTTATTTTCAAACACGACAAGGTCACCATACAACCCAATACATTTTCCTGAAATTTTCCCTTCGGAGTGTTCCGAAACATCTATAATCGTCGTTGCAAGTTGAACCCCATTCGGATTGTAAAATGCATCCATATCGTAGATTCTTTCCCGATTAGCTTTGGTTTGAAAAAGCGGATCAATTTGATCCATCAAAGCAGAAAACTCAGCTCTCACCCCTCCTTCATCGATTGTCACTGTTAAAAGGTCGCGTTTCTTTTTTCCTAAGATGACCTCTGGCAATTTCAATTGACTGCTAATCTTTTCTTCGATATGGCGCGCCTCGTAAGCGTTTTCAACTGTATAAATATGCGCAATCCATCGTGCACCTTGCTCCTTCCATCGGTGTTCTTTTCTGTCTTCGGATGAAATCCCCACCTTCACCAATCCAGGAGCAAAAAACGCCAAATATACAATGTGCTTTGTTTGATTATACGCTCGCTGCTGAGGACTAATTTGGTGTTGCTCTAAATGATAAAATGCTGGATTAAACCCAATAAAATCGAAACAATCGAAACACACATTTGCTTTTGGGCTCAACAATTCAGCAGCGTTTGGACACACATCATTCTCCAAGGTTTTGAGATCAAACTGTCCTGTGCAATAGCGCCCCAACTCCTTTTTCAAGGTAAACGATTGTCCTACCAAATAGAAATGTTCACGTTCTACTCCTCCATTTTCGTGATGATCCAATCGAAGAAAAGATCCCCGATCATCAAATCCATATCCACTCAACGTAATGAATTCTCCCATTTCCTAATTTCCAAATTTGGTGAATGGGACAAATCGAGGTACTCGGCGCTGATAATCTGCGTACGCTTCATACTTCCCGGCTGAAATCTTCTCACTGAAATCGGAGCTACTCTTGAACAAAACGATTAGCAAGGAACATCCCACAATCGACCAGTTTAACCAACTTCCAGTTGCTACTACACTGAAAAAATAAAATGTAATCCACACAGCCTGCTCTGAAGCATAATTGGGATGACGCATTACCCCCCACAAACCTGAGTGCGTAAATCCTTTCCCGTAAAATTCTCCCAAATCTTCCTTCGCATGAATCCGACGGTATTTCTCCTGCTGAAAATTCCACTGCTGTTGATCCGCAATTGCTTCAATAATCACGAAGAAAATCACGCCTGCCGCGCACAAGTAATCAGTCCAACCAAGTGGACCTCCTCCCATCGATTTTACGATAGGCATTGTGAACAACAAAATGAGCCCCATTTGATAAAATGAAATGAAAAACAAATTGAAAATTGCCCAAACAATCGGGTTCGAAAACTCAGGACGAGCTTGAAGAATCGCCCAACGATAATCCTCCTCTCCTGTCCAAAACTTCCAGGAATACCCACCTCTCCGCGCAAAATTAAAGGTTAATCGAGCAGCCCAAATGGTCACTACAGAAGACATCAACACCAATCGAGGTTCGAAACCTCCCCTGTATGCCGCCACCCAAACGTAAACAACAGGAATAACCGACCATAGCTTATCTACTTGACTGTAATTCTTCGTTAGGGTACTAACAATGAAACAGGCCGATGCAGCAATAACGTAGATCCAAATCAACTCCTTCGTTGTTTCCCACTGCAAACCTGTCATGGGATCACTAAAATAAAATCCCGCTACCGGAACAACGAGAATTGTGATAATTAATAGCAAGACGGTCTTCCACATAATTTTTCGATTTGAACACGTGAAGATACACAAACTTGTGAAGAGATCGATTGAAATACACCTTTCAATTTCTACCATTCACGCACGGTAAGATCAGCTGATGAAAGAATGTAGGAAATGGCGCAGAAAACCCTATTTTTGCGAATCGAAAACAATAGATATGGGAGTAAAAGAAGAAGTGGAAAAACGCAGAACATTTGGGATCATCTCTCACCCTGATGCTGGTAAGACCACGTTGACAGAGAAACTACTACTTTTTGGTGGAGCGATTCAATCGGCCGGAGCCGTAAAGAATAACAAAATCAAAAAGAGTGCTACATCGGATTTCATGGAAATTGAAAAGCAGCGTGGAATCTCAGTTGCCACTTCTGTGATGGCCTTTCACTACGGTGGAAAGCAAATCAATATTCTTGATACCCCAGGTCACAAGGACTTTGCCGAAGATACTTTCCGAACGCTCACTGCTGTGGATAGCGTTATTTTGGTCGTTGACGTTGCCAACGGTGTGGAGGCCCAAACCGAGCGATTAATGGAAGTGTGTCGCATGCGAAAAACTCCCGTGATCATCTTCGTGAACAAATTGGACCGAGAAGGAAAGGAATCATTCGACTTGTTGGATGAGCTCGAAGACAAACTCAAAATCAACGTGCGTCCACTCACCTGGCCTATTGGAATGGGTGATCGCTTCAAAGGTGTATACAACCTATACGATCAAAATCTGAACCTTTTCTCCGGAAACAAGACAGGAATTTCCGACGATGTTGTTCCGATTTCAGATTTATCTGACTCACAATTGGACGAAATCATCGGTGAGCAATTTGCCGATGAACTTCGCGAAGAAGTGGAAATGATCGAAGGAGTGTACGACGAATTCGATCGAGAATCTTACCTCGCCGGAGACGTAGCTCCCGTGTTTTTTGGTTCAGCAATGAACAACTTCGGTGTGAAAGAACTTTTGGACACCTTCTGTCGCATTTCGCCATCACCACGTGGACGCGAAACAGACGTTCGAATGGTAGAACCGTCGGATTCTAAATTTTCCGGATTTGTCTTTAAAATTCACGCGAACCTTGATCCAAAACACCGCGACCGTATTGCCTTTTTACGCATCGTTTCTGGGGTATTCGAGCGAAATACTTTCTACAATCACATTCGATTGGATAAAAAGATGAAGTTCCCGAATCCAACTTCGTTTATGGCGCAAGATAAAAGCGTAATTGACACAGCATACCCAGGTGACGTTATCGGTTTGTATGACTCTGGGAACTTTAAAATTGGCGACACGTTAAGTGAAGGAGAGAAATTTATGTTCAAAGGAATTCCGAGTTTCTCACCTGAACTATTCATGGAGCTAGAAAACCTTGATCCGCTGAAATCTAAACAATTAGACAAAGGAATTCGTCAATTAATGGATGAAGGAGTTGCCCAGATGTTTATCCAACAACCAGGTAGCCGAAAAATCATCGGGACGGTCGGTCAGCTTCAGTTTGAAGTAATCAACTACCGTTTAGAGCACGAATATGGCGCGAAATGTCGTTTTGCCCCACGCAATTACACGAAGGCATGCTGGATCACAACCGACAACGAAGAACAGCTGACAGCCTTCAAGCGCGCGAAAACCAGCAATGTTGCAGAAGATAAAGATGGAAACCTTGTGTTCTTAGCTGAAACACCATTCCTATTGACAATGGCGGAGCAAGATTATCCAGATATTACTTTCCATAAGACGTCTGAATTTTTATTGGAGGCTTAACTTCTGGTTCTAATGACAATCAGACTTTCTTTTATCTTCACGATTCTCCTCATCTTAATCGTCGCTTGTTCAGAAGAGCAACCTGAAAGAAAAGGTCTGAAGAAAGAGAGTTTTGAAAAGTTGCTTGAGAATGATGGCGCGTTCGATTTAGATGCGATTCTCAAGGAATCTATAAATCAGAATAAACCCATTTTGCTGTACTTTACTGGACTCAATGCTGGAAGCTTTAGAATATGGGAGGAGCAGATATTGAAGAATCCCGAAGTAATTTCGCGACTTTCAGAGGATTTTTTATTTGAACCTGTTTATGTTGATGATAAAAGACCACTGCCAAAGGATGTGAAAACTGTATCATGTGAAGATTGGAATACTCCTCACAAAACCATTGGCGATGCAAACCTTTGTCTCCAAATACAACTATGTAATTCAGCTACTCAACCATACTTGCTGGCATTAGATTCGAGAAAAAAAATCATCGGAGAAGGAACTTATGAGAATATCAGAAAGCACGAAGATTTTTTGCACTTTTTGAAAGAAATAGAAAATTCGTTCGACTGAAAATCATAGAATAGAATTCTCTATATTTGCTCCTTATCACACTAACTAACAATAAGATGAAAAAGCTATTACTTTTCGTTGCGATTGCCTCTGCTGGACTTGCATCATGTAAAAAGAAAGGGTGTACGGACCCACAGGCCGTAAATTATAGTTCTGAAGCACAAAAGGACGATGAAACCTGTAATTACATTCCTAACATCGCAATTACTGGCTCTACGACTATGGAAGTTGTATTAGGGACGACTTACAATGATCCAGGTGCCACTGCTACCAATAAAGATGGTTCTTCCGTAACAGTTACCGCTGACCTATCTCAAGTAAATACAGCAGCTGTTGGTTCTTTTACCGTAACCTACACAGCAACGAATGAGCATGGAACGGCTACCGCTACGCGAACAGTGAATGTGGTGATTGGTCAGGACAACTGGTTAGGATCTCCATCCGTTACAGATGACTGTAACGTAGCGCTTTTCCCAATTAGCGGAAGTCCAACGATTACAGCTGGGGCCACCACTTCGGACATCATTATTGATCCAATGTTTACCTTAGCCGGAGGAACAGCAAACGCTACCGTAAATGGTTCGAACATCACGATTCCACAGCAAACGATCAACATCACCGTAGGTGACATTATCTTTTCTGGATCTGGATCCATGAATGTAAATGGAACGCAATTTACTGTGGTATACAATTACGAGAATACTACTCCTCTAGTTGGAGGAACAGGAACATGTACGGTGACATACAGTCTGTAATTCAACAGAAATAGACATTTACACAATCCGATTAGCGAATTGCTAGTCGGATTTTTTCTTTTAAACGGATGTCGCGTTAGAGATATGAGTGGAAAGCTCCTGACATAACCGAAGGTTAGTTGGGACTTGCAACGTTAGCCCGACCTAGAACTTGCGCAGCTCTCTTTTCTGGGGAACGCCCTGATTATTGCTTCACAGCTGACAAACTGTACACCATCGGGATTTTATCTTCAAAGTGCTTGATCCGATACTTCCCTGAAGCTACTTCCGTTGTATGGGCAAAACAGTTATAGGGCGAATAATCGAACTCGTGAAATTGCTGAATCGTCAATCCAGCTTTGATTAAACTCATGAATACCTCTGACAAAGGATGATTCCATGTAACATACTCAACTTCCAAATCTGCATTAGGATCAGCATAGGTTCCAGACTGTGTTTCAACGATAGGTCCATCATTGAAATAATTGTAATGTACCTTCGTGAAATCATCATCGTACATCCACACTACGGGATGAAACTCAGCAAAAATAAACTGCCCACCTTCTTTCAAAAAATGCTGCACCACATTTGCCCATTTATCCAAATCAGGCAACCAACCAATTGTTCCGTAGCTCGTAAACACAATGTCGAACTTTTCTTCTAAATGATTCGGCAAATCATATACATCGGAGCAAATAAATCTGGTCGTTTGCCCTGTTTTCTGAGCCAGGTCTTTCGCTGTACGAATCGCTTCATCAGACAAGTCAATACCTGTCACCTCTGCCCCCATCCTACTCAAGGAAATCGAATCTTGACCAAAATGACATTGCAAATGCAAAATTTTCTTTCCGCTTACATCCCGCAAGAGCTCCAGCTCAATTGAATTCAGTGAAGATTTTCCCTGAATGAATGATTCATTATCGTAGAAATCGGAATCGACATGTATCACCGTTCGCTGATTCCATGACTCTTTGTTTTTTTTGAGGTAATCCATCTTTACTTTTTGGGAAGAACAACGGGAACTGTTGCCCCTGATCTCCATTTATCCATTAATTCTTCGTTTGTCGAGATTTCAGCGATGACATAGACATTACTCACAAAAGCCGGCGAATAGGCCGCCTTTTCAATCATCACTTTATCTTCGATATAATTTGAATGGATAAAATACGGAATTTGATCTTTGATGTACAAGTAACCCACATGATTATCTAATCCCACAAAGTAAATTCCGTCTTGATAGTCGCGCTTTAAAATTACATTCAGGGAATCTTGTCCGCGTATCGTCCGATAATTATCTTCGTTTAACGCCAAAGTTTGAGCCTCGTAAAGTCCCGCTTGCTGAGCCATTTTGTAGCGATTCACATTGATTCCCATGTGCAATAGTGTTGTTGAAACAAAGTACCCACATGCAATCTCTCCTTGATTTGGAATGGCTGTATATCCATTAAAATCCCATTCAGTACCGTACCAATGTGGAATAATTTCATTCAACAAATAGTTTTCAAAATCCTTTCCTGAATTTGCCGAAACCTTTTGTGCTCTCACTCTTTGCTTAGCTGCGTTATATGTTCCTTTTGGAGAAAAATTCAATCCTAACGCGACCGAATCAATTACAGAAGGGTCAACAAACTCGACTTCTTCAATGGTATTATTAGCCACAGGTTGGGCTCTTTCCTCTATTTGGGATTGACAAGACAGAAGCGCAAAAAGACTGATAAAAAGTAAGAACAGACGCATATTTTTTTTTGAGTGAATGTCAAATATTGAAAAAGTAACACCTCTTTCAAGTCATTTTTTTCATTAACTTATAAATAGACAACTACCTAATACACTAAAAATGAACCTACACCACAAACTCATTCCGAGCAAAATTCCAACTGACCAATATTCCGTTCTGAACATTCTGAAAAATGAATTGCCATCCCCGTTGCTCATTCCCTTTTTACAAAGTAAATAAAAAATGACTTTAAGTTTTTAAAAACGTAAATAAAATTATACCTTTATGAAATGTTCTGAAGTATACCGAAAATTGATGAGAGCTGGATGGTACCCTGTTTCTCAGAAAGGATCGCATGTAAAATTAAAACACGACAAATTAGACGGCACCATCATCTTCCCCGATCATGGAAGTCAAGAATTAGGAAAAGGATTACAACGAAAACTGTTTAAACAAGCAGGAATAAAAGAATGATTATGAAACATTTAAAAAAGAAAATCGCTGTTACTGTTGAAAAAACAAGCACAGGCTATTCCGCCTATGCCGATCACGAGAACGTGTTCTCCACTGGAAAAGACATTCCTGAGTTGTACAAAAACTTGGTGGAAGCTTTAAATCTTGCATACGAAGAAGAAGGCGTTGAAGTCACTACAGATAATTTGAAACTACACTTGGATCTCAAACAATTCTTTCAATATTATCGAGTGCTCAACGCTAACTTTTTAGCACAACGTATAGGCATGAATCCTACTCTTCTATCTCAGTATGTTCGAGGTAAAAAAACACCATCCGAAAAGCAGACGAATAAAATCTTGATGGGCATTCAAAGTATTGGGCGCGAACTCGCGGAATTAAGCTTCATTTAGCCTACCACGATTCCGGCCATTCTTCGTAATAGTGAAGCCGACCATTTTCGCGATCAATTTCACAAAAAACGTGAGTCAATCCGTTCGTTAGAAACAATTTATCTACGTTCAATTGCGCATTGTATTGAGCAATCTGATGAACCACTTTTTCCGAGATGGGAACCTCTGGTGCTTTGCACTCCACAATTAAATTGGGCACACCAAATTCGTCGAATAGAACTAAATCGGCTCGTTTGCTTCGTCCATTGTATTCTAGCGAAAACTCGGAAGCAATTCGCCCTTTTGAAACACCTTTCTCCGTAATTAAATCGTTGATTACATGTTGACGTACCCATTCTTCTGGTGTACAGACCAAATCCTTTTGTCGAACCAAACAGCGCACATATACATCACCCTTTCGACGTGTTAATTTCAATTCTGCTTTCGGAAGATTCAGTGGAACAATCATTATTTCCCGCCCATGATGAGCCAATCAATATCCTTGTACTGCAAGTCAAATACTTTTCCGAGCACTTCACTCGTAAGTACACCTTTGTAGATGTACACTCCACTTCGGAAGCCTGTGTTATTGGAAATTAACCCCTTGCATCCACCTTTTTCCCCCATATCCATGAGAATTGGCGAGAAAATGTTAGACAATGCAAAAGATGCCGTACGCGAAACGCGTGAAGCGATATTTGGAACACAGTAGTGGATGACTCCATGTTCTGAGTACGTTGGGTGATCGTGATTCGTAATGCGAGAAGTTTCGAAACATCCTCCCTGGTCAATACTTACATCTACCACAACAGATCCTTCCTTCATTTGTTGCACCATTTCTTCATTCACAATACAAGGAGTTCGTCCCAGCGGAGCACGCAAAGCTCCAATAGCCACATCACAACGCATAAGTGCTTTTGCTAGTACTTTTGGCTGAATCACCGAAGTATATACACGCGTTCCTAAATCATGTTGAAGCCTACGCAAGCGCGAGATGGAATCGTCAAAAACTTTCACAGAGGCTCCCAATCCAAGAGCTGCACGCGTAGCATATTCCCCCACGGTACCAGCTCCAATGACCACAACTTCCGTCGGCTGCACACCAGCTACTCCCCCAAGCATAATGCCTTTTCCTTCACTAAACGAAGAAAGTAATTGTCCTGCAACCAGCACAGCCGTAGTTCCAGCAATTTCTCCCATGGTTCGAACCACAGGAAACACACCACTTTCATCACGAATGTAATCCCAAGCAATTGCCGTCACCTTTTTCTTCATCAAGGTTTTTAGGATTTTCTTCGGTTGGGTCGATATTTGGAGTGCAGAAATTAGTGTTTGGTTTCCCTCCATCATGTCTACTTCTTCTTCCGAAGGAGGTGCCACTTTAAAAATGATATCACATCGGAAAACGTCTTTTCGGTCGTAGCAAATCTCTGCTCCAGCCTCGCTATAATCGCGATCCGAAAAATTTGCGCCTTCCCCCGCTTTTGATTCCATCTTTACACGATGACCATTTGCCACAAGGACGGCCACCGTTTCCGGAACCAATGCCACGCGGCGTTCCTGGAATGAAGTTTCCTTCGGAATACCGATGTATAGATTTCCCTTTTTTCGGGCCACTTCAAGCATTTCCTCCTGAGGAAGAAGGCTTCCTTTCGACATTAATTGTCTCAAAACTTCTGGATCGGTGATCATAAATCTATCGTTAGCGTTCTGGAATCATCTCCGTTTTTACGAATATACGACCAAATCGTATTATCTGGAAGCAGGCCTTTAATTTTTTCTGGCCATTCGATCAAACAAATTCCATCTCCGTAGAGCATTTCTTCGATTCCAATATCGAGTGCTTCAGATTCATCTTCGATACGGTACAAATCAAAATGATAGATTTTACCAAACATCCTACTTTCGTATACATTTACCAAAGAATATGTTGGTGACCCTTCAGCGTCCTCGACTCCCATTGCATGGAGTAAAGCAATAATGAATGTTGTTTTACCTGTGCCCATTTCAGCATCAAAGGCAAAAATTTTCCGATGTCCTACCTCATCCAAAAAGGTTTTTGCGGCATACGGAAGATCCTGGATGGATTGAATATTAATTTCCATGTCCTATTTCGGCATCAATTCTATGTACGGTATTAAGATTTCTTCCAAGGATACTCCTCCGTGCTGGAAGGTATTCCCATAGTAGTTTACGAAGTGATTATAGTTGTTAGGATATACAAAGTAATCGGCATCTCGAGTGAAGACAAACTCACTGGAAACAGATGATTTGGGCAAATATGCCTCCAATGGATCTTTGATTTGGAAGACATCCTTTTCTTTGTAGGATAAGTTTCTTCCCGTTTTGTAACGCAAATTAGTATTTGTGCTGCGTTCTCCGACAATTTTCACAGGATTCGTTACTCGAACCGTTCCGTGATCCGTTGTCACAATCATCTTACGTCCCGATTCCGCGCATTTCTTTACAATATCATGCAATGGCGAATGATCAAACCAAGAAACCGTAAGCGAACGATATGCTGATTCATCATCTGCTAACTCGCGAATCACTTCCATTTCTGTTCGTGCATGCGAGAGCATGTCAACAAAGTTGTAAACGATCACATTGAGATCGTTCTTCAACAAGGTACTGAAGTTATCTGCCAACTTTTTCCCAGCATCGAGATTGGTAATTTTATTGTATGACCATTTAATATCTCGCCCAAGGCGCTTCAATTGAGAACCCAATAATTCCTTTTCGAATTGATTCTTGCTTCCCTCATCTTCTTCACCTTTCCACCATTGCGGAAACTTCTTCGCGATTTCTGAAGGCATCAACCCTGCAAAAAATGCATTTCTAGCGTATTGCGTTGCGGTAGGAAGAATTGAGTAAATAATATCTTCTTCCGAAATTGAATAGTATTTCGAGAAAATCGGACTGAGCATCTTCCACTGATCATAACGTAGGTTATCGATCACCAAAACGAATGGTTTCGTATCGTTCAACTGAGGATGAATTCGATTCTTGAAAAGTGTATGAATCATCTGTGGACTTTCCTCCACACCGTTCAACCAGTCCAAATAGTTATCAGAGATAAATTTTGAAAACTGCGTGTTGGCCTCTTTCTTTTGCATGCTCAGGATTTCTTTCATCCCGCTGTCCTCAATCTTATCCAGCTTAATTTCCCAATAGACTAACTGATCATATACTTCTGCCCACTCATCCTTGTCCAAACGACTATTGAGCTGCATACCCAATTCACGAAATTCTTGCTGATAACTAGAATTCGTTTTCTGCGAAACGAGTTTGCTCGAATCTAAGTTCTTTTTGATAGAAAGTAGAATCTGATTGGGGTTGACTGGTTTGATCAAGTAATCAGCAATATTGCTTCCAATTGCCTCCTCCATGATATGTTCCTCCTCACTTTTGGTGATCATCACCACGGGAACATACGGACGTTCCTTCTTGATTCTCGCCAACGCTTCCAAGCCAGAAATTCCCGGCATATTTTCATCTAGGAAAATGATATCAAACTCTTGCTCATTGCTTTCATCTACGGCTGAGGATCCATTATTCACGGAAACAACCGAATATCCTTTGGATTCCAGAAAGAGTATGTGTGGTTTCAATAATTCAATCTCATCATCTGCCCAAAGGATTTTAACTTGCATGCGCTATATTTTAGTAATTTTGATTTTCGATTTAAAAGTATGCAATTGCCTTCAAAAGTCAACTACAATAACAAGAAGAAAATAATTAACGATCCAGTATACGGTTTTATTACCATTCCTGAGGAAATTATTTACGATGTTATCGAACACCCTTATTTTCAACGCCTCCGTAGAATCAAACAACTGGGACTTTCTCATTTGGTCTATCCGGGCGCTATTCACACGCGTTTTCATCATGTGATCGGTGCGATGCACTTAATGCAAAAAGCGATTTCTACCATTCGAAAGAAAGGACATGAAATCACGCAACCGGAAGAACGCGCTGTCTTGCTCGCTATTCTACTGCACGACATTGGACATGGGCCATTTAGTCATGCGCTAGAACACGATATCGTGAGCGGTGTGAGTCATGAGGAAATTTCAAGCTTCTTTATTGATAAACTCAGTGAGGAATTCGACGGTGAGTTGGACTTAAGCTTGTTGATTTTCCAAAACAAGTACCCGAAAAAGTTCTTGCATCAATTGGTGTCAAGTCAATTGGACATGGACCGAATGGATTACTTGAATCGCGATAGTTTCTACTCAGGTGTAAGCGAAGGCGTGATTGGGAGCGAACGCATCATCGAAATGTTGAATGTAAAAGATGGAAACCTTGTGTTGGAAGAGAAAGGAATCTACTCCATTGAGAAATTTATCATTGCTCGACGATTAATGTATTGGCAGGTTTATCTTCACAAAACAGTGGTTGCTGCTGAATTCATGTTGATTCACGTTCTACGTAGAGCGAAAGAATTAGCGCTGGCTGGTGAAACGATTTTTGGAAGTCCGGCTCTACTCTACTTCCTAACAAACAATGTCACTGCGGAGGATTTCAAAAACAATCCTTCCGTATTAGAATATTTCTCTCATCTGGATGATGCTGATATCTTGGGAGCCATGAAAGTATGGCAATTTCATGAAGACAAAGTGCTTTCCGATTTGTCGCGTCGACTCGTTCAGCGTGATTTATTCAAAATTGAGATTTCAAAAGAACCATTTACAGAAGAGCGAATTAGGACTGTAAAGAAATACGTTGGAGACAAGATGAATCTGACGGAAGATCAAATGCAGCATTTTGTGTACTCGGAACAATTGACAAACAAAGCCTACAATATTACACGTGAGAACATCAATTTACTGATGAAAAATGGTTCTGTGGTGGATGTTTCCGATGCTTCTGACAATTTGAATATTTCAGCACTGACCGATCCTGTTGAGAAGTACTTCTTGTGCTACCCAATTTTCAAATCATCAAAACCGAAGCAATTGACGATGATTCAGGATTTGAATTGACGTATATTAAATAAATAGCTCGCCCCGTTTATAACTCCCTTACTATAAGCCCACTTATCTTTGCTATTTTAAGAAAATGAAACACCTAATCGTTTTATTTTCTTCAATGCTATGGATTAATTCCTTCGGGCAAATCGACTCATTAAAGCTCGATCAAAACCTGGATGAAGTTGTTATTACAATCAATAGTGGCCCGAGAGAGTTTTATTCCAAATCGGATCATTTCATTTTGGATATGCTGGAAGACTCCAGCGGAATTATTGTCCTATTCAAGAAACAAAACAACTATTCGATTGAGAAATTGAATTGGAATGGAATCCCTGTAGTCAGTGCCCACCTCCCCTTCAAAACAACCAGACTCACTTCGGACTGCTTGGGAAACATATATATGTATTGTAAAAATGATTTCTATCAACGGTTTCATTTCTCTAATGACAGCGTCGTTCTTGATGAAACCTACAGTGCTTATAGCTACGCCATGGAAATTGAACCCTGCGTGGCGAACTCAAACTCCTTGCTGTTATTTAAAAGCCTGTCCGACAAAAACCAAACTGTGGTCTTGTGGAAATTTGATTTCAGCAATGATAGTTCACAAACAGTTTACAGTTATTCCGATTCTCTCGTTCTTCTATCCAACCAAGATGAACAACAAATAATTGAAGTTGAAAATCACAACAACCATGAACGGATGGGTGATATTTGGGTCCATGAACTAGAAGCACTTAAAGACAAACAAGAAAGAGCAATGTTCTTCACCTCGATTGTTACACAAGCTCCCTATACACCTATTTTTAGTCATCGCCGAATGCACTATTTCTTCAATTTCCCAACCGACTCTGTTCTCCTTTTTGACATCGACTTTACGTTAATCACGCAATTAATCTCTCCTATTAGTCGAGGAACGAAAACAAAGGGCTCTATTTTAATGGACAAAACGAATGGACAGTTCTACTACGTGAATTCAAAAAAAATGAGACTTGAACGATTTTCGATAGGCAACAATCAGCAGATGAGAACATACGTTTCCAAAGGAATTCAATCATCAAGAAAGTTCATTCATGACAACAAACTGTTCTTTTTGGGTAAATCTGCACGGAATGATTCCTTCAATAAAATATTTCGAGAAAAGCTATGAGTTCAGTGAGCGTAGACTCTTCTTCTTTTTTAAGAATAACGACAGGAAGGTTCGTCACTGCTTACTCAACTTCCCTTCCTTCCAATCCTTAATCAACTTAGACCAGGCATAAGGATTCAGCAAATTGTTAGCGGGCAACTGATTTTGCGTGTACAACTGCGTTTGATACTGGCTTTGAACCGTTCCATACGCCAAAGAGCCATCCACATCTAGCCGCGCGGCGGCAAAGGCCAAACTTTCTCCTGACAATTGACGTTGAGCTCTACGAATCGCATCATCATACGGATCCATATTCACAAATGCTCTGGCGAAATCTTCTCTCGAAGGCCAAGGATACACTTCTACGTTTGGCAGATCAATCGTATCCACTTCCATCACATGAATAATCGAGTAAAAGTTATCGACCAAAGTATCTGGAACCACATAATTGGATTTTTTGTGACCGTAAGCCGAGAAAATCAATGTATCTCCCGGATAAACAACAATGGTGAAATATCCATAGTAGTCACAAAACACACCTCGCTTACTTGTTTTGTCTAAAACGGTTGTATACGGTAACTCCGCCAAGGTTTCCTCAGAAACAACTACCCCAGAAAGCTGAATCAAATTGGAATCCAAGGAAATAGAATCAATCTCTTGAGCTTTAACTGAGAATGTCGTAAGGATTAAAAATGTCGATAGTACCGCTGCGAGTTTGATCATAATCTTTCAGGTATAACAACAAGATTAGATAATATATTCAAAATCACAAACAGATTTTCGATTCTTTAACAATTTGATGATTTTAACGACTCCCCCAAGCTGACAAAATTATGTTATCTTTGCCAGAATTTATTTCTTAAATAGGTTCAATTATGCCCCTTTCAAATCTCGGAGAAATCAAAGAAGGATTAACGTATGACGACGTTCTTCTCGTCCCTGCCTACTCACAAGTACTTCCAAATGAAGTTTCTTTAAAAAGTAAAATCACGCGTAACATCGAAGTAAACACACCTATTGTGTCTGCAGCGATGGATACAGTAACAGAAGCTAGTCTGGCTATTGCTATGGCTCAGCAAGGTGGTATCGGTGTGGTACACAAAAACATGTCGATTGAGTCGCAAGCGCTTCAAGTAAGAAAAGTAAAGCGTTCGGAAAGTGGAATGATCCTCGATCCTGTGACACTTTCTGAGGATGCGATTGTTTCTGATGCGCTTCAATTGATGAAGGAAAATAAAATTGGAGGAATTCCTGTTGTGGACGATAAACATTCATTAAAAGGAATCGTTACCAATCGTGATCTTCGATTTGAGAAAAATTTAAGTCGACCGATTCGTGAGGTAATGACAAGCGAGAATGTAATTACCACGTCTGAGGATACCAGTCTTTCTATTGCTGAGGATATTCTTCAAGAGAATAAAATTGAAAAACTTCCTGTTGTTGATGGAAACAACAAATTGATTGGACTCATTACTTTCCGAGATATTATTAAAGTACGTGAGCATCCAAATTCATGTAAAGACAAGTACGGGCGTTTGCGCGTAGCTGCAGCCGTTGGTGTTACTCACGATACATTAGAACGAGCAACAGCCTTAGTTGAAGCAGGAGTTGATGCCATCGTAATTGATACGGCTCACGGACACACAGAAGGTGTGGTAACGAAATTGAAAGAAGTAAAAAATAAATTTCCAGAACTCGATGTAATCGTCGGAAACATTGCTACACCGGAAGCAGCAATGCATCTTGTTAACGCTGGTGCTGATGCCGTGAAAGTAGGAATCGGTCCTGGGTCGATTTGTACAACGCGTATTATTGCAGGAGTTGGGGTTCCTCAACTTACAGCTGTAAATGATGTAGCACTTGCTTTGGAAGGAACAGGTGTACCTGTTATTGCCGATGGTGGAATTCGTTACACAGGAGATATTGTGAAAGCGATTGCTGCAGGAGCAGACACGGTAATGTTAGGATCCATGTTCGCAGGTGTTGAAGAATCTCCAGGTGAAACAGTTATTTTCCAAGGAAGAAAATTCAAAACGTACCGTGGAATGGGATCATTGGAAGCAATGCAAAAAGGATCGAAAGATCGTTACTTCCAGGCCGATGAAGCAGACGCGAAAAAATTGGTTCCTGAGGGAATCTCTGGACGCGTACCGTTTAAAGGTCGTTTGGAAGAAGTGATGTACCAAATTAAAGGTGGACTTCGATCTGGTATGGGTTACTGCGGAGCTCCGAATATTACAACACTACAAGGATCAAAATTCATCCGTATAACATCTGCTGGTGTACACGAAAGTCACCCACACGATGTAACAATTACGAGAGAAGCACCAAACTATAGCTTGAAATAATTCGTCTGAACTACGAAAATCAATTCGAAAGTATATTTTTGACTTAAAAAAAATCAATCCTATGAACAAATTAATTGCATTTGCTATTACCTGTATGATCACGCTATCGGGTTTTTCACAGAACGACCCTGTAATTATGACCATTGATGGCAATCCAATTACTAAGTCTGAGTTTTTACAGATCTACCTAAAAAACAATGACAATCCGAAATACGATAAAGCTTCGCTTGACGAGTACATGGAACTTTTCAAACGCTTCAAATTAAAAGTTGCGGAAGCGGAAGCATTGGGATACGATACCATTCCTAGTTTGAAAAAGGAATTGGCAGGTTACCAAAAAACGTTGGCTCGTCCTTATTTGATAGACTCTACAAAAAACGAAGCGCTTGTTCGTGAGGCTTATGATCGCACATTGGAAGAAATTCACGCGGCACACATTCTGATCCGAATGGAATCGAATGCTTCACCTGAAGATACGTTGAAAGCGTACAAACGTTTGCTTGAGTTGAAAAAACGCATTGAAAACGGTGAATCATTCGAAGCCGTAGCGAAAAGTAAAACAGGATCAGAAGATCCAACGGTTCAGAAAAACGGAGGAGATTTGGGATACTTCACAGCTTTCCAAATGGTTTATCAATTTGAAGATGCAGCCTACTCTACTCCAGTTGGACAAGTTTCGAATCCATTTAGAACACGATTTGGTTACCATATTTTGAAAGTAATCGACCGTCGTCCGGCTCGTGGAACAATGGAAGCGGCACATTTAATGATTGCTGCTCGAAGCGATGCAAGTGCTGACGAAATCAAAAATGCGCAAGCAAAAATCAACGAATTGTACCAAATGTTGGAAGATGGTGCATCATTCGAAGAATTGGTTGGAAAATACTCTGACGATCCATCAAGCAACGGAAAAGGTGGAGTTCTTCCACAATTCGGAACGGGAACAACAACGCGTATGGTTCCTGAATTTACGGAAGCTGCTTTTGCATTGAAAGAAGATGGAGAATACAGCAAGCCTGTTCAAACGGATTACGGTTTCCACATTATCAAACGTATTAGCTGGAAAGATGTTGATTCTTTTGACGAATTGAAGCGTGGAATTGAGAAGAAAGTAGCCAAAGATGCACGTTCGGTGAAAACTCAAGCGTCTTTCGTAAGCAAATTGAAAAAAGAGTACAAGTTCAAATCGAAAAGCAAAAAAGGTTTGAAATGGTTCTACCAAAATATGGATAGCACGTACCTACTCGGAAAATTTAAAGCTTCAGACTACACAAAGAACAAAGTAATGTTCAAAATGGATAAGCAAAAATTCCGCGGAGATGGATTTGCTGAGTACCTAGAGAACAATTACCGTGCGGCTCGAAAAGAAGACATCAAAATGATGGTTAACAAGCAGTACAAAGCATGGGAAGAACAAGCTATTTTGGATTACGAAGAATCAAAATTGGCTGGAAAATATCCTGCGTACAAAGCCTTGATCACAGAGTATCACGATGGAATTTTGTTATACGAAGTGATGTCGGATAAAGTGTGGAACAAAGCCATGAAAGATACAACTGGATTGAAAGCCTTTTACGAAAACAACAAAGGAAACTACCAATGGGGACCACGCGTGAATGCTGAAGTATATGAGTGTAACACAATGTTGGTTGCGCAACAAACAAAGAAGTTGGTTGAAAGCGACTCGTTGAAATCTACGCAAATTGTTGAAGCAGTAAACGAAAGCTCTACATTGAACACGAAGTTCCGTAAAGGAAAGTTTGATGTTGAAAAAACTGGATTCATCGAAGCGGCAAAATCTCCATTGAAAAAAGGAGTGAATGACATCTACGAGCACGACGGAAAATTCTACGTGGTAAAAGTATTGGAAGAAATTCCTGCTGGTCCAAAAGAATTTGACGAAGCAAAAGGAGCCATTACTTCTGATTACCAAAACTATTTGGAGAAAGAATGGATGAAAGAAATTGAGGCAAAGCACAAAATTGTGGTAAACGAGGAAGCGCTCTACTCTCTTGGAAAATAAATTCCACATACGAATTTTACAGGCTGGTCTTTGGGCTAGCCTGTTTTTCTTTGGTCTTATTTCGTGTGGATCAGATGGTAAAGTGGTTGCAACAGTTGATGATAGCGAACTCACTGAATCGGATGCCATGATTTTGATGAAGCATCTCGGATACGACATCAACAATGAGACGGAATACAATGACTTTATCATTCAATGGTGTGAACGGGAAACACTCAAAAAAGAACTCGAAGAAACCAACCCAGAATTATACAAGCTCGTTCAACTTCGAGCGGACGCTTTTCAAGGGGAATTGGCTCAATTCTACTTGGAAGAAGAACTATTGAAGGGAAACCTCGATACCAATGTGACCTACGATCAAATGGCATCCTACTATACCCTTCACAAAGATGATTTTATTCTGAGTGATTACCTCGTAAAAGCACTCTACCTGAAAATCCCGAAAACGGTTGAATTCAAGTCAGAAGGAATCGATAACGCCTTCATGTTAAAAAATGATAAAGACCTTTCCCAAGTAAATTCTTATGCTAAACTTTACGCAGAGAATTTCTATTTCAATGATTCATCGTGGATTTACTTCAATGAATTGTCAAAAGATATTCCATTAACAAAATACAATGTGGACAACATCGTTCTAAACAGAACGAAAACCTATTTCTCGGATGATGATTACACCTATTTCCTGAATATCATTGATTTCACGCTAAAAGATGAAATTCCTCCCATGGAATTCGTTGCAGATCAGATCAAGGAAATAATAGTCCTGAATAGGCTACAAGATTTAAAAGAACAGTACGGATCAACAATGATTCGAAAGATAAAAGACAAGCATGAGATTAACATTAGTTAGTAGTTTATTACTCCTTATTTCCTTCGATTCGATTGGACAGAAAACGATCGATAAAATTGCGGCTCAGGTAGGC
>JBFHGY010000010.1:0-18137 GCA_041582905.1 Crocinitomicaceae bacterium
CAGTTTTGATTTGAAGGATGATTTCAGATACCATGTATTGGTAATCGAACTCGAATCCGAGTGAATTCTTGATAGGGAATCCACCTCCGATATTCAAGCTATCCACACTTGGACAAATCTTTTTCAATCGTACGTATACGTTCAAACATTTGCGCAATTCGTTCCAGTAATAAGCATTGTCTCTAATTCCTGTATTGATGAAGAAATGTAGCATTTTCAATTCAACATTTGGAAGCGATTCAATTTCTTTTTGGTAAAAAGGAAGAATGTTCTTGTAGCCAATACCTAATCGACTGGTGTAGAACTCAAATTTTGGCTCTTCCTCCGAAGCGATGCGAATACCGATTTGGTAGTTTCCTTCGATTCGATCAGAGAGAAGATGAATTTCTTCGTAGTTATCAATAATCGGAATGCATTTTTTGTGTCCCGAGTTGATCAAACGAGCGATGTTTTCGATGTATTGATCGCGTTTGAATCCATTACACAATACGAAGGTGTCATCATTAATCTCTCCGCTTTTTTTCAAGCTTTCAACCAGGTTGATGTCGAAAGCAGATGACGTTTCTATGTGAATGTCATTTTTGAGTGCTTCTTTCACTACGTGATTAAAGTGAGAGCTTTTTGTACAGTAACAATAGTTGTACTTTCCTTCGTAATTGTGCTCGTCCATCGCAGTTTGAAACCATGACTTCGCACGTTGGATGTTTTCGGAAATTTTGGGCAAATAGCTAATCTTCAAAGGAGTTCCGTGTTCTTTCACAATGGCTTCCAAATCGATGCCGTGCCAAAGCAAAGCATGATTCTCTTTTAAGCGGAACTCCTCTTGAGGAAAATCAAATGTTTGATCGATGAGATCGATGTATCTGTTTTTCATTTTTTTATTGGTTATTCAAATGAGTCGTCTTCGACTGTTAAATTTTCTTCTGATATAATTTTTCCACCTTTATCGACAGTGATGAGGTAGTCGCTTTCAATGATTGCGTTGTAGATGTAAATTTTAAAGGTTGTTCCTTTTGTATCTGTCACTTTCAAGGATTCCATAATTTCGTAGTCTTTGTATTTCTTGAAAATTTGATCCAAGGCTACTTCTCCAAGTTCCATTTCGTCCATCGGGAATTCAGACCGAATCCACACACCCTTTTTTGTGAAGAAGGCACTTCCAAATTCTCCGTTGTCTTCAAAGTAGCAGATCAACTCTGTTTCGTCATCATACCATTCGTCTACTTCAGCGGTTGGATATTTCGCTTTCATAGCAGAAACGGCAGGGGCTGGAGGTTTAAAATCTTGTGCAAACAAACTTCCAGCGAGGAGTATGGTCGCAATTGTTAAGGTTACTTTTTTCATTTTGATCATTTTTGGGTAAACTAGGCTCCGCGCGAAAGCGAATTTTTGTACCGCTTCGGCATGAGCAGCAGTGGCTTCACATACAGCTGGTTGTTCACATTGCTTTCAATGTTCTCAAACAGCGCGTTTTGATCGGTTTTAAAATCAAATACGATGAAAGCATTTTCTTCTTTTTTCAATTCTTCTGTCAAATTGCTCAATCCTGTTTCCAGATTAGGAATTAGCTTAAATGTATGTTCCAATCCACCGAGGTATTTGTCGAGCATCCATTTTTCAATGCTATGATCATCTGGTGTTTTCTCGAAACAGTAAAGTGTTATTTCGGCTTCCGACAGTTGAGCAATTCCGCGGATAAGTTGAGCAGACTCAGATTCAATATTGTTGGAGAAGTCCGTTACGTAATACAATTTCTTTGTCGCCTGGTAGTGATGGTTTTCTGGCACCAACACAATAGGGAAGGGCAAATCCATCACCGCATGTTGGTTTCTGTATGAAAGTCCGTCTTTCCATTTCTTGAAGTTGGAAAATCCCACTACGATTAAATCGACTTGTTCCTGTTGTGCCACTTTTTGAATGTCTTCAACGGGATCTCCGTACATGGCTTTTATGTCAATTTCGCTTTCTCCGAAGGCTTGAATCAATCGTTTTCGTTCACGCTTTAATTTTTCCAATGGAATTTCATCGTGTTCTGGTGTGAAATTGTTGATAGAATCGTAAAAACCAGATCGATACGCGAAAGGAAAACTGTTCAGCAACAAATAACTCGCCCCGTTTCCGAAAAACGACAAGGCAAAATCGGCTGCAACCTGAGACGATTTCGTCATGTTAGATGGAACTAGTATTTTCATATTCCTTGGTTAAGATACATTAGGCCGATAACGCAATTTCTTTCATGTACAATTCCTGAACTTTCTGCTTGGCACGCATCAATCGCATTTTGATGGCGCTTGTTCCGGAACCATATTTCTCTTGCAATTCTTCGATGCTTTTGCGGTGAGAGTATTTTTCGATCAAGAGTTCCTTTTCTTTTTCGGCGATGGAATTCAATATTTTTTCAAGGATTTCGCTCAAGTTATGTTGTGGCAAAACATCGTAGTCTTCTCGTATAAATTCAGCTTCCAAAACCGATGCGTTAATCAGGTGTGTTTTCTTTAATTTCTTGCAGTATGAAATTGTATAGTTGGTCGCAATGGCATACAGCCAAGTTGAGTACGACGCGCTTTGTTGAAAGGTGTCGATTTTCTCAAAAGAGATCAGCAAGGCATCATTGGCACAATCGTATGCGTCCGATTCACATTTGGTGATGGACAAACATCTATTGTACACTTTCTCGAAATAACGGGTGTGGAGTTGCCCCATTGCGTTTTGATTGTTCGCTTTGAGTTCCTTCACTAATTGCTGATCACTTTTCATGGTTGAGTCATTAAAAAATCACTCGACAAAGGTGAATCAGAATTGGGGTTGATTTGTACGTGTTATGCAGAAATTGAGTGCGTCATTTTCTGATATTTTTCTACGAGATTCTCGTAGAAAAAGGAAGGGGAGAATAAACTAGTCGACGTAACCGTTCTGAATAGCAAACTTTACGAGTCCAGCCGTATTTTTCAACTGAAGTTTTTCGAGTAAGTTTCGTCGGTGCGTATCTACTGTGCGAGAACTGATATATAATGTCTCCGCAATTTCCTGATTGGAGTATTCTTCCGCTATCAATTTGAGCACTTCCACTTCGCGTGGCGTCAATTTGATGTGCGAGACTTTCTTATCGGCTTGATTTAAACTCTTGAGTAAACTCAAACTCACATCACTACTTAAAAAGGTGGCGCCGTCGCAAACTGTTTTGATGGCAGAGATCATTTCATTTCGACCGGCAGATTTGAGAATATAGCCGTTGGCCCCACTGTCGAGCATGCTTTTCACGTAGTGACTCTCATTGTGCATAGATACAGCTAGAATTTTCACATCACTTCCTGCTGCCTTTAACTGTTTCGTGATTTCTATTCCGTCGGTATCTTCCATACTGATGTCCATTAAAACGATGTCGGGGTGTAGATCGAGACATTCGCGTACTATCTTCGCTCCTTTGTCACTTTCTCCCACAACTTCCATGGATGATTCTGGTTCCAACATCGCCTTGATTCCGTCGCGAAACATGGCATGATCGTCTGCTATATATACTTTAATACTCATTTTAGTGCTCATTCAAAAGTACTTCTACTGTAATGACGGAACCGCGCCCAGGCGATGAGTCGATATTTAATTCACCTCCCAACACTTTTGTTCGCATTTCAATATTACTCAAACCGATTCCTTCCGCATTTTTAAGTTCGCTGATGTTAAATCCTTCGCCATTATCTTCTACCATGAGGGTAAGGTGACGTCCGTTTTTCAAAAGTTGGACAAAAATGCTCGTGGCCTTGGCATGTTTGAGAGCATTGTTGGTTAACTCCTGCGCGATGCGGTACAAGTTCAATTCAACGGTTTGATCAATCGATTCTCCAGTAAATGAACTGATAAATTCCACTTTGCATTTGCTACCAGCGTTGATTCGGTTGATGAGTCCACGCAATGCTGCTTCCAGTCCGAAATCGAGCAGTACGCGCGGCATCAGTGAATGGGAAATACTTCGAAGTTCATCGGCGACTTCATTGGAAACATTTGAAAGTGATTGCAGTTCTTTGGCTGTTTCGGGGTCTTTCACTTTGATGCGCTCGCTAATCGTTTCCAGTTGAAGGATGGTACTGCTCAGTTGAGGACCAATTCCATCGTGAATCTCCAGAGCAATTCGTCGACGTTCATTTTCTTGCGTCTCAATAATGGACTGAACGGCCACCATTTCGATGTTTTTCCAGCGTGTAATGTCTTGAACGGTTAGAATGCTCCACTCTTTGGTTCGACGACAGCGAATTGTCAGTACTTTTTCTCCAAACACCATTTCCATGATATCGAAACGTTCGCGTTCGCCTTCCAATACTTGTGTGAGGAGTTCCGAAAGATCGAAGACATCAAAGTGGTCGAGAATGAGTGTTCCCACAACCGATTTTTTCTTGTCTGAAAGGATGGAACTGGCTAATTCATTCTCTAATAGTACTTTCCCTTCTTTGCCGAAAACCAGCACTCCGTAGGGCGCTTCGCTAATTACATCCAGAAGAAAATTACTGTCAAAATTCATGTTCATTGAGACGGAAAAATCGTTTTCTTTACAAAGTAGAAAAAAGATTTGCAGAAAATGTGACTTTTTAATTTTTTTGAGTCTAAAGAGAAAATGACGAAGTAAAATGGATGGACTTTTTCACACATCAATGGCCGTTGAGGATATCAACGAAACTGTTGCATTTTATCGTGATGTTCTCGGATGCTCGATAGGACGTCGCACTGCAAATTGGGTAGATGTTGACTTTTTTGGTCATCAGCTCACAGCGCAATTATCTCCGAAGAATGTCGTTCCAATGGATACGGCGTGGAGAGGAAATCGCTTTTTTCCAGTTCGACACTTTGGTGTAGTTTTGAAGAAAGCGGATTGGGATGTACTGCGCAAGCGCATCGATGAATCGAATGTGGTTTGGCTGATTGAACCTTCTATTTTCTACGAGGGTGAGTTAAACGAGCAGGAGAGTTTTTTTGTGAAAGATCCGAATGGATACGCAATTGAATTCAAAACGTTTGGAGAAGATTACGAGCGTGTTTTTATGCGCAATGAATGATATAATTTGGTTTAAACAATAAGAATGAAAACGAGAAAAATGGTGAGTTTTGACAAACTCGAACCTGCATTAAAAAAACAATTGTTGAGAGAACATCCAGATGGATTCGAAGATGTTGCGATGCGCATCGATGCTCCAACACCGTTTCATGCTGTTTTGCTTGAAGTGGAGGATGTGACGTATCTTGTGAAGCTGAATAATTATGTTGTTTCGGCTTCATTGGAAGACGACGACGACGATGATCGAGACAACGACGACATAGATGTCGATACGGATGACCTCGATGTAGATGACGACGATTAATTGTCGTTAAGTCGCACCAATTGTTACTATATGTATCGATCACAACGTCTGGCAAATCGAAAGCGAGGAAATCAGCATGAATTTCGCATGCGGATGAAGGTCTTTTTTCTGTTGCTAGCCATGATGACTGCGATCTATTTTTTGAGCAAATTTTTTCGATGGTAGGCATGCTTGCTTAAGCCAAAGAATCATTCTTGAAAAGAAGTTGAAGGGATTTCAGAAATGGAATCCCTTGTTTTTTTGTCACAATTGTTAAGAACAACACTCTTTCAGCTTTTTCAGATCGAACCTGGCTTTCATCAAGCGGATCTAAACAAATAAAAGTCCTCCTTCTCGTGACTTTATTGTAAAAACTGAACCCGTCAGGAATATTCCATGATGCTGCAAGTTGGATCAGTTTAATCTAATATCCAGAAATGTTCACGGTCCTGATCAATTTTATCCGCACGAAGTAAAATCCGTTGCATGATTCCATACAGATCGTCTCCATTCAAAACTTTGATTTTCTCTTCTTCGGATATGTTGATGTTCATGTGGCTAAGTTAAACTTTTCGGTTGAAATTTAACTGATAGGTTTCGATTTCAAAAATATGGGACATATTTTATGACTCATGCGGTTTTCCGCATTTTCAACTTCAGAAAACACTACTTTTTAGCGTGTTTCACGAAAATGTGCAATTATAAATCAGAGAATGGTCAATTTTGCAGTCGAGATATACGAAATGAAAAAAACGAACGTATATAGATTACGATATACCTTTTGATCTTTGTTTTTCAAAGCTTGAATTATTCGAGTAACGAAATACTAAAATTGAATTATACAATAGACCTAAAAATTGCCACTATGCAACAATCCAAAACCTATCTTTTTTTATTGTTTGTTATAACAATTCTCTTTCCTGGAGTGAGTTTAGCTCAGAACCCAGAAAAATCTTTTTCAGAGAAGCTAGAAGGAGTGAAAACGTCCAGTAAAGAATTGACGAAGAGCGCATCCTCTGATAATTCTTCCGTAGGTCAATCAGGGGCAATGTCTACATCTATTCCCTTAGTAAATGTTACATCAAGAACGATGTCGTTTCCGATTCAGTTGAGCTATACTGCTGGAATTAAGGTCGATCAGAAAAGCGGTCCAGTTGGACTTGGGTGGGTGCTTCCCGTTGGAAGTATTACCAGAGATTATGGAGCCTTTGAACCCGATTATTCATCAACAGAACATGAGGGGGATATGGATAATGTAAATCCTCCCGTAGATCCAAATCAAAATAATGACGGCTGGTTAAACCCTTATGGAAGTTCGATTCACCCGGGGGCTCATAATGAGGTGCTGGATTACAATACGCTGGTACCTGTGGGAGACAGACCTATGCCGTTAAGTGATTTTTATCATATAAATGTCCCTGGGTTTGGTTCAAATTCGTTTTGGAATGGTGGCACAATAGGTGCAGCTCATGATTGGAAGTTGACGGAATATGAGAATTGGTTAATTGATCATAGTGTTCAGACATTTGTTATAGATCAGGAATATTCTCGTATTAATGAGCTTGATATGGGGGTAGGGCCAACTTATGTGGGTGATAAGACAAAGTTTAATACCTCTGAGAATTTTGCCGCTGCAATAGGAGTTCTACCGTACGTAATCAATGGAAAAGCAAATTTTGCAGATGTTGTAACAACCAATCAAGTCGAATATGAAGATTTTAATTCCTTCACGATTACAGACAATAACGGAACAAAATACGTTTTTGGAAGACCGCTGCGTGGACAAAAGTTTATTCTGCAGGAGTCACCGTATTGGTCGGCGGTAAATGAAGCAACGAATTCAGGTGGAGATGCTAATGGAAACTTTTGGAAGATGGATTACATCGCTGAGTGGTTGTTAACCGAAATTCGATCAGCTGATTTTGAAGATTTGAATGGAAATGGAATCGCGGATGATGGAGATGCGGGAGACTGGATTCGGTTTGAATATACTGAAAAAACACAATACGTAGAGACAGTCCCCAAAAACGGAACTTCAAGTTTTCATTCAACTGTTCCGAGACACCGCGAATGGTCATCATTCTCTCAGACGGATCAAGCGTCTTCGTTGATGCGTGAACGAGCGTATCTAACAAAAATTGTTACACCAGTTCAAGAGGTTGATTTTACAATTTCCCAGCGTTTTGATGTGGATCACGATTATTTGGCAAAGCCAGCGAACCGAGTTGGAACGGAATATTATTATGAAGATCGGCACTGTGCTGCTGGAGCGAATGGCTCTCCTTCTGATTTTGACATCAACTATCCTATTGAAACAATGAAATACGACACAATCAAAGTGTTTAGTAGGTTAATTGACGAGTCCATTTATACAACTGAGAATACCCAAACACAAGGAATCGTGTTCAATTATGCGGATAAGGGAAGCCCTGAAGAACTAGCGGTTTCAGATTATCTCATTCGCGAAAATGATGATACTCCAAAAACACGTGCAGATGGAACACATATCGGAATGCCTTCACAAACCTACTTCGATATTGAGGAGTTTGCTCAAGGCGATAAAAGAGGGAAAACAACGCTCCTTGGGATTGAATTGTTTGGCGGAGATATGAATGCCTCTGAAAAGACACAATATGAGTTTGAGTATGCTTATAATCCGAGTTATTCAGAAATTCATAAGAGAAATATTGTGAAGCAGTGGACTTCTCCCTCTGTTCGACAATCAGGTGATGGAAAGGCTGACCCACGATCTGGTGGAAATCATACTTATCCAGAGTTAGTACTCCAAGCTGACGGCGTTTCTTATCAAAATATCACACACAGTGGTCTTCCTGCCTATGAGTTTTTGGTAGATATCCCTTTTGAGCAAAAGCATCATAAAATTGCGACTGAGGCAGAAGCTATTAGTTTTGCTGAATCTGGGGCACTCACACAAGGAAATTATACTGTAGTTGAAGAGTCAATTACTCCCATGCTTCAACCGATTAAGGATGTTTTCGGTTATTTATATGGAGAGAATTGCACTAATTGTGCTCAAGCGTGGAGTTTAACAAAAATTACCTATCCGACAGGTGGGCAGGTTGGTTTTGAATACGAACCAGGAACGTATGATGTTAGTGATAAAGCGAATTGGGATTTTGATGAAAATGAGGTGCCAATTGTGAAGGAGTATAACGCACTTGCTAAAAAGCGTTCATACGTACAAGATGCACATAATCAGTACGCAGCAAATTTAGGGCAAGGAATAGGTATAGATAATCGACAAAAGCAGTTGACCGCTACATTTGAATTCGACATTCCTACAAACTTCGGTATTCGATTGAAGAAGAAAACAATTTCAGATCGAATTAATTTGGATGTAGTTCTTGAGTATGATTATGGAACCGGACATTATTCTGCTCTTCCAGCTGAATGTGTACAATCAATTTATGGTGCGTTTAATCAATTTTTGATTCTCGAAAAATTACGCCATCAATGGGAATTGGATAAGTATGGCCCTGGTAATCCTACGTCTGGGGAGACCTACATAACAGATTTTGAAGAAAAAATGAGATATGCAGGACTCTCGGGAGTTGCATTGGACGAGTATCAGTCGGTTCATTTTTACAACTATGTAGATGAAAAAATGAGCGACAACGCGTACAAAAGAATGCATTACGGACCGTTGGGTGGCATCACCTCTAATGAGTATGATGATTTCAACTTGTTTTGTATTAAGAAACCAAATGATGGCTCATTGGATAATAGATATATTTTGGCAAGGACTGACTTATCTCTACAGCCTATTCAGTTACTCAAAATTGAGAGTTTTGATGCTAATGAATCAACTCCTTATAATACAGAAACGTACGTTTACGAACGAGTTCAACTTGAATCGAAGGATTTTGAGGTAGATTACTTCAGTAGCACGAACCCATCTAACTCAATAGACCTTTGGGATAATACTTTTGAAATTTACCTGCCTGTCACTTCTTCGTATACAACTGGTACGTACAGTACACTTGTTGGGAACGTCGAGGTTCACCTTTGGCAGATTGGAGCTCCAAACCCGGGACAAACAGGATTTGGTTATCTCGTTGGGAAATCCATCTCGGATGCTGTGAGTTTACCTTATCAATCACAGAGTCCGTATCAATATGAGCGGTGGGGTTCTTTTAAAACAACACTGAAGACTAAGCGAACAAATTACAAAGGCTTAGTTTCTACAACGAATTACGATTATAATAATAACTATCAGCTTGAAAAGGAAACACTATCAGCGGGATATACCTCAGAGGAATACATTACGACGTACAAGTACGCCTATGAAACGTACAACACGATTTCGCCAAATGTGTTCTTAGAAAAGAATATGTTATCACTTCCTTCAGAAACCAATATTTATTTAAATGAAGTTCTATTGAGTAAGGCAGTCGGTGCCAACATGATCACCTATGATTTAACTTCTTACTCGATCCCAAGAATGGAAGCGTCGTACTCTTACGAATCGGACCTAGATCCGACATTTGGAACGTTCACATTAGTGCCGTATGACATTAACTCAACTTCCAATCCAAACTGGAGAATATCGCAAAACGATAATATAGCGTATAACAAACCTGGACAATTGATTTCTTCCAGAGCGAATCGCTTGTTTTCTAAAACGGTTTTTGGAAACAATCTAAATCTTCCAAAAGCTAGTATTGCGCATCCCTATGAATCCTTCGATGCAACTTATTCAGGATTTGAAGATTTTACAGGTCGACATAGCTTTAATAATTGGGATAATAATGATTATGAGGATGAGAAATGGTTTATTGATGGAGAGTTTTTTCAGGATGAGCCTGCTACTTCGTGGAGAGTCGCTGATAATCCATGTAATAACACGATACCATCAGGTGAGAATCAACCGTATATAAGGGAGTTAAATCATGTTTTGGTAGATAACTTAACTGGACTTCAAATTGGAGATGCTGTTAAAGTGGAGTTATTAGGAAGTTCGAATTCAATTCCGTCGAATTATTCTTTTGAAATAGAAACGACCGTTAGTGACATTATTCCAGTAGCTTCTTATTATGCCAAAGACTTTGCCCTTTGTTTTACAGATGTTATTGTATTTCCTGAGTCGTCTGTGACTTTTCCACCAAATCACTATGGACAAGGTTTAGACGGTACCACAATTGCGTTGACGATAAATGAAGAAGCAATGGAGACCATTGCTGAAACTAAAGTTACAAAGCTAGGTGTAGATTACAACCTTTCAAAAACCTACGCTCGAACTGGAAAATATAGTTACAAGCTACCTACAATCAGGGAGCAAGGTGGAACTCCGAATAAAACGGCTGTTCGTCCTATTAAGTTCGAAGCCCCATCGCCTGCATTTGCTTGTTTGGACCCTTATGTTGCGCCATTAACAATCAATCAATGTCAATGGTCTTACGAGGCCTCGGTATGGTTAAAGTACGATTCGGATGTTACTTCTATTGGTGTTGGTGATGGAGTTGTGTTAAAAAGTGCAGACAATCAGGGAGATGCAAAGTATCAGCGTGGAGATGTGAGTGAATCCGACAATCAACAGGGAGTAAAAATTATTTGTGACGTATATAATTTTGATCATACGGTTTTGCTAGAAAGAAAAGAATTCTATCCTGACGCACTTTCTGATAACTGGAAACAATACACGGTAAATATGCCAGTATCAAAAGGGGGGATCAAATGGCTCGATGTTTATGTTCAAAACGAGCGTGAACAGATAGGAGTATCTGTTACGGAGCACAAATCACTATTTGCAGACGATATCATTATTTACCCGACAGGATCCAAATATTCATACACTACATATGACAAGTTTGGTAACGAAACGTATGTTACGAACAATAATGATGTGTTTACGGAATCAGTCTTTGATGAAAAGGGAAGGCCTATTTTACAAAAGAATGCATACGGTACTATGGTATCGGAGCAGGAGTATTTTGAAAACCCGAATTGGTCAAATCAAAACAACCATGTGACAGAACGTACATGGGTTGCAAATGGTATTTACAACGAGACACGCTATTACCTAGACGGATTTGGTAAAACGAAGCAGGTAATGATTTCTGACCTTGCTCGAAACGCGCGTATCGTGTCAGAATCAAATTATTTTAATGAAAAAGGCTTCGTTACAGCATCATTTAAACCGTACGCATTAATAGGGTCTACGTTTGGAGATCGCTACGACACCGATTTCATTTTCAATGTACAGGACATGTACAGTTCGAGTAATGCACTTACGGAGGTTACCTATGAGGCAAAACCAGAAATGAAAGTATCAACGATGTCTCCACCACGGGAGAATAGCGAAAGTCCAATTGTTGCTTCTCAACAGGATTATGTTACAACTTCAACGTTGAACGCTCCTTATGGAACAACACCAACAACACAAAATTATCCAGCTGGTAGTTTGTTGGTGCATGAATTGACAGATGCAAATGGAAATGTAACGAAGACCTACATGGATAATTTAGGTCGGGTGATTATGGAAGAGCATCCAATTGGTGAGGATCATATTCAAAATGCAGATGGTTCGATTACAATGACAACAGGAAATGTAGTTGCCCAAACATGGTTTGTGTATGATCCAGAAGGACGATTAATTAAGGTGGTTGACCCATCTGGAAAGGAAAGCACGTATGAGTACAATAGTTTAGGTGTTGTAATAAAGAAAACAACAGTTGATAAAGGAACATCTGAACTTCGTTATGATAAATATGGTCAGATTCGTTTTATTCGAGATCAAAAAGATATTGATGTAACGACTTCAAATACATTTAATACAGACCAGTTTGCTTACTGGAAATATGATGAATGGGGAAGAATAGTTGAAACAGGACAAAAACAAGCTGCTCCTTCTCAGCCATCATTCACAGGGCAGCTGTACTTTGATGATTATTCAAAAATTGATGATCAAGAATTCCCATTGGTCACAGATCCGTTGGTTGAAATCCACCAAAGTTTCAAATACGATGGCTCACGTGATCTATTCAACAGTGATGCAACGTTATGTGAGACAGTTTATCATGATCATGTTGTAAATGGAAATTTAACGATAACCGCTCAAACGCAGGATGAAAAGTGTTACGATTACATGGCCGATGGGCAGGTTGCGACAGTTCATTACAATTATCAAGGATTGGATGAGCATACAATTGCGTACACCTACAATGATGTTCGTATTCCAATTGGAAAACGCTACACTCATCCAACTGAAAGCGGATATGATTTTGAATGGAGAACGAACTTGGATAACTTTGCGAGACCTCAAACGAATCTGTCAACATGGAACGGAGTCCAAACACAAACGGGGCAATACTACTACGATGTGTTAGGGAATCTTTTGGCAAAAGGATTAGGAGCTACGGGGAATACAACCGACCCTCATTTAGATTATCATTTCTACCGATTCGATATTCGAGATCAATTGACTCACAATACTTCGAAACATTTCCGATTTGGATTAAAGCATGATCCTCAAGGTAATATTACGGACCAATATTGGAGCAACGAGTTGTTTGACCCAACAACTGGCGCCAATGTAGATATTAACCAATACCATTATTACTATGATGATATGAATCGCCTGATTGGTGCCGATTATCTTTCAGGAACTATGACAGAGAATCCATTCGCGGATTTCGATCAATTGTTTGGTAATATTCCGAATGACTTTTTATGCGGCGTCAACAGTATTGCGGTAGATGAATATTTGAATCCAGTTTTTGATGAATTAAAGAAGGATATTGAAGATGGAATTAATGTTGATCGAAATTTGGATGCTCTCAATGGACTGAACATGTTAAGAGCGGAGTACGCTGAAATGGATATTGCATACAGTCAAATGACGAGCACAGAGCGTGATAAGCTGTTTACCAATTATATTGAAGCGATGCAACGTGGGAGAATTGACACTAAAGCTTATGAGATGTACCGTGCCGATAAGGAAAAGGACGATAAACATCAAGATGCTTTAAATGATGGTCCTATGACCATTGCTAAACTAAAATACACCCAAATTTTAATGTCAGGCGTGCCATACAATCCGTCTGTTCAGTGTGACCCGAATGAAAATGCTACCGTATATGGCTTTTTACCAACGTTTCCTTACCCTACAACGGTAACGAATCTTCCGAAGTACGACGCTGCTTATTGGTATACGGAAAATGGAAACATTACAGACCTGAATAGAAATGACGAGGGAGGAGTGAAAACAGAGCAGGATTATAGTTATAACGCTTCTAACAATCAATTATCAACAGTTGATTGGAGTCAGCAAGGTGTGCCATCCGAAACACACGCAATGTCTTATGATGCCAATGGAAACATTTTGAACGAGACGTTTGTGGGGACAGCTCCTCAAAACCCTATCTCTGAAGGCAGTCCAGATGGAAGTTTTATGTATGATGAATACGATGAGCTTCCAACTTCGATCACCATAGACGGACAAACACGAAACTATCGATATGACAATAATGGACAGCGAATTGTTAAAGAAGTTGATGCCAACGATAAAAACTACTATCTTGATGGGGTGGTTATCGATCAAAACAATGAAGTGATAAGTTACCAGACACCTGAAGGGTATGTAACAGTTTCCAGTGATGTGGGAACAGGATTGTTAATTTCTGATTATTTCTATAATGTAACCGACTGGTTAGGAACTAACCGTGCCATTATGGATGCGAATGGAAACATTTTGAACGCCCACGATCATTATCCGTTTGGTAAGCGAATGCCTGGAAGACACATGGTAACAGACGCTGAGGGAAATCGATACCAATATACGGGTCATGAGTTCGATGAAGAAACGGGGTATGGGTATCATGGAGCGAGGTACTACAATCGAGAATTGGGACGTTATATGAATGTGGATCGCTATGCCGAAGAGTTTTATGGCCAGTCTCCTTATGTTTATGCGGGTAATCAAGTAGTGAGTGCAGTTGATCTGAACGGTGATAGTATTTATGTTGTTACTGCTTCGGGAGAAATACTTTCCTCAGAATCATTAAATACCATCGGAGGTGGTGGATACGAATACTTGATGAAGACAGAGTCAGGAAAAGCATTGATTGAAAAGTACAAAAATAGTTCTGTACATGATATTTATGTATCTCAAGGAGAGACGAATGAAGAATCATCAGGAGCAGAAACTTACGGTCACATTACCCCTAATGGAAAGACTCTTAATACAAATGGTCAATTAAAAAATGGATTTAAAGTTTTTGAAGGAATGAATTTAAAAAATGAGGGTACCGATATTTCACTGATTGTGTTCAACGAGAAGTATGCGAATGGTGTTGATGGTTGGGCTCGATTCGAGCAGCTTGACCGTGCGGAAACGATTTATCACGAAATAAAATCACATATTGATTTAAGACCTCTTTCCAAGAGATACTTAACCGATCCCGCACTGAAAATGATGGGGAAAGATGAAAAAGGAAATTCGGTGGAGTTAAAAGATTTGGGAGAAATCGAACATGCTTTATATGGAGTGGTGGAACATAACAATGTTGGTCTCGATGCCACAGCGAGGCCAGGAAGTTATGGATCGGTAATTCGAAATGAACTGATATCAATAGGTAAACGAACTCCTGGTTCCCGGTATTATAACCGCGACGCAAGTTCTTACCGAATGTTTGATGTAACTGAGAAGGCCTTAGTTCGAGATAGAAATTAATTTTACCCCGTGAAACTAATCTTAATCTTAAGTACATTATTTATACTATCGTCTTGTTCTTCTTCGAAAGATCAGCAGAATGAACGAGTCAGAGGAAAAAGTAGGAGAATTACTATTGATGATTCAGTCGTTAGTCTGACGGACAAAGATTCTACAAAGGTTGTAGTATTTGATGACTCGAATCTGGATACGGTAAGTCTAACAACTTGTAGCTCACTACGGGCTAATTTTTTTCGAGATGCTACTTTCAGGTCTCTTTTGGGCAAGGATACTATTAGTTTATTTAACGTTCAGACTAAGAATAAGGGAGTAAAGCAATTATTAATTAAAGCAGATGACGGACACACAGAGCGGGCCTTTTCTTACAGCTTTGACCAAGATTCAAAAGAGTTCTTCGATTGCACAGATATTGACAATAAGGTTCTTGTATGTGACTTTGACGATGAAACGCACGAGTTAAAGTCTGTTAGGAGTGATCAAATTTTAAGCTTTCAGTTTGCAGAGCTGGAGTATAAGTTAGAGAATCTGACCGTATTCGGTGTATTTTCAAATGCTGAATTAGTAACAGGTTATTCGGATATTCTTGGAGATGAGAGAGACCCAATAGTTATTTCAAGTTTTGTGCTTGATTCGAGAAATAATATTATTGCGCTTAATTATCGAGAGGATTGGTATTACTTAATTTGTCCCTAGAAAAATGGTAGTAACTTGTTAATTGGCGCCAATCTGAATCTTGAGAATGAGATAGTATTAAAATGAAATCTTTGTTGAGTTATTAAACGTCCTATAAATAACATGATATGAAAAGGCTTATTTTCTTCATATTATTATTCTTTATACACAATGTAAATATTGCCCAACAACCCATTTACCAATGGTCACACACTTTTGCTGATGAAGGGAATCAAAATTATGACGATGTCAATATTATCGCAATTGAGCAAGATCACAATGGAGATATCATTACTTTAGGCTGGTTCAATCAACAGTTGGTGGTAGACCCCACATCTTCTGGCAGTGTTTCTATTGGAGACCTTCAAGACAATTATGGGGGTGCATTTCTTGCGAAGTATACAAAGAACGGTAGTTTGGTTTGGCTTAAAGCTATTCAGAGTACAGTAGGATCATTTTTGTCACTGCACCCTGTCGATTTGAAGTTGGGGAGCGACGGAAGTATTATTGTTTATGGTCGATATCTAGGGAGTTGTGATTTTGATCCAGATGAGAATGCCGAACATCTCGTGGGCTCCGGCTCGGGTTCAGCCTTTACTATGTTTATTCTTAAGTTGGATAATGACGCCAATTTTGATTGGGTAAAAACCTTTGAGTATGATCTTAGTGCTACTCCAAATGGCTGGGCTGACATCGTGCCAACTGCGATTGAACTGGATCTCGATGATAACATATACGCAGTAGGTAAGTGCACAGGAAAAGTTGACTTTGATCCTGATCCAGTCGATACAAATTTCGCACATGTAGTTGGTTATTCGCAGAATCGTGCGTTTATGTTGAAGTTGACGAGTGATGGAGACTTTGTGTGGAAACAAACGTATGGATCGCATTATCAAGATGAGTTAACCTTAATAAAACGTGGTATCGGCAATGACCTATTCTTTGGATGTGTCTATCACGACTCAATTCATATTACCGTTGCAGGACAAGATGTTCTACTCAATCATCCCCCTGGCTTTTGGTATGATGATGAAGATTTCTTCATGGCTAAAATGGACACTTCTGGTCAAATTGAGTGGTTCACGCGTATTGTCGGCTACGGAGATCAACAGATTACTGATGTCCAAGTTGATGACAATGGTGAAATATATGCGTGTGGATCATTTCGAGGATCGATGACACTTAATCCATTCGTTCTGAGCACTTATGTCTATACGCATTCAAACGGTTCTCAAATGCCTTATTACTCGGATGGATTTCTTATAAAATATGCGTCACATGGCGCCCCAATTTGGGGTACGATCATTACCTCAAAGGATTCTGACGAAATGGTTGAGATTGAGATAACTGATGATGATGTATTCGTAGCTGGTTCAGTGGGAGATTCGCTTCACGTGGGATTTGACTTTTTAGGGTATTCTGATTTTCCTTCGACGACCTATTTTGATGATGACCACGCTGCATTCTTGAAATTTTCCAAAGAAGGTCAATGCGAATGGGTTCAAAAATTAGAAAGCAATGGATACTCTAGAATTTCCGACTTTGTAATAGATGGAAATGATATCTTCTCGACAGGAAATTTTCAATATGACATTGATTTCGATCCGAGCTTTAAGAATGATGATTATCAAATGGCTTATGGTGGAACTGATGCCTTCCTTCACAAAATGATCTTCACCGCAGATACCTTCAACGTATCTCAATACGCTATATATCCCAATCCATTTGAAGACCTTGTCAATCTCTATGTGAAAGATTTTGAGAACACGCAAGTAACGGTTTTCGATATGCAAGGACGTTTACTTCGTGAAATAGAATTAAAAACAAAAATCACAGCCATTGATTTAAGCGAAAATGCCGCTGGAGTTTATGTGTTGGTTCTCAAAAATGGTGAGAAAAGAGAAAGCGTGCGAATCGTCAAGCAATAATTTTGATCCAAATTTCGGGCCTCTGCTCAATGCGGGTTTCTGTAGAGTAAGTTCTTGATATTGTTACCAACGAAGAAATTGTTTGTGATATCGAAAAAGACACTCGTATCTTCAAATTCGCAGAAAGAAATGATTAATTCGTTCTCATTATTTTCCACATAAACTCCTGATGAAAGGAACCCCATATCATCATAGGAAAAAGTGGATATGTGTATGAATGAGCCTGAATCACGGGCAAACATAATTTGATTTTCTATGATGCTATCTGCAGTTGGATAGTCTCTGTGGCATAAAGTGTACATGCCTGTTGGTGGCACGGCATGATTAAAGGCGAACTCCATATTCTGAAAGAAAACATGTGATTGAGCATCAGGAAAGAAGCTACTTCCCCCTTGTTGAAATTGGTTTACACTATTGACAGATTCCTGAACAGCACAGGGCGCAACATTAGGGGATGCTTCTACCTCCGGAGTTGATGGGGAAATTGTTTCATCTTTCTTGCATGAGAGTGCGAGAAAA
>JBFHGY010000011.1:0-17998 GCA_041582905.1 Crocinitomicaceae bacterium
CAAGCTTGATTTCCCGTTGAAATATGGATTGTTGCTCACTCATTTTAATCGTGCGAAATATTCATTGATTTTATGGTTCACATCTGGTTCAAAGTAATAGCTCAGGGTCATCAATTCGCCTTTCCAATGAAAGTCGAAAACGACCGTTTTATGCTCATCCACTTCCTCCAAACGAATAGATTCTGCTTTTGCAGTGGTTTCTTGCCAATCGAACCCTGTAGAACGCATCACTCTGTCTTCATCCAGTTTATACTTGATCGTTTTTCCGTTGATGTACATGAACAATTCTCCTTCCTGTGTGGTAATGGAGTCACATGTGTACAGTTCGGACCATAAATTCGATCGAAATGCAAACCATTCGTTCAATTCTTGATTGACATCTCCCGTCATTTTTAATTGTTCATTGAAGCGATTTACGGAAACGGCAATCAATCCGATCAACACGCCCATGATGGCTAACACAACGGTTACCTCAAAAATGGTAAAAGCATCGATATGTCGTTCTTTTCTATTCAACCCACCAATCTTGTTTGAGGATTACTTTTCCGTCATCTCCTACAAACACCAAACGTTCTATGGAATCGTTATCCGTTGATTCTCGTTCAACTTTGATATTGTCGATATCCCCCAGTTCATGCTCCAAGGTAAACATGTGCTTCCACAATTGCGATTGAATCTCCGTTTGCGTTCGCACCTCTTGAAAATTCACCGTTGACTTTGTGGAACGAACAAACACTAGGGACGCAATACCAATACACAGCGCAATGACTGAAATCGCAATCACGACTTCAGCAATACTCGACGCTGGTATTTTTCGTTTTAGAAGCATGCAATCAATTTAGGTTTTGTCACTTCCCCTTCTTTGAGCCAATTCGGAACAATCATCTCCTTCGGAAGTAAATCTGAGGAGATTCGAGCATTCAATAAATGGTTGGTATATTGTCCTCCTCCTGCGCGAAGTGTAAATTGGTTCGTGTACAAATGTCCTATTACCTCACCTTTTAATTCTGTTTCCCCAAGGTTGTAGACCAACCCACCAATTCGAGCATTATCGACATGAAGCAATAAGGATTTTCTTGAGTTCGGCCTTTGAGAAAATAAGAGAACACCTCCGAGCACCTGTGACTCTTCTCCCAGAAAAATCCCGTGCTTATCTAGCGTTTCATTTTTGCGCTCTTCGTGTAGAATTAAGGCTGAAGGGTAATTCAATTTTACTGCTTTCCCCAAACGAATCGTCTCGTGCGCAATCACTTGGACAGCTCCCGAAAAACCATCTTCAAAGCGCACATTTGGTGCAATAATGATCACATTATCCAATCGACAATTCGCCTTTACTACAATGGTATCGAAGCTATGAAGAATGATGTTTCCTGAAATTTTATGATTCAAAAAAAGCTGAGATGTCACACTTACCAAACGTGTTCTTTCGCTAAACGAGAAGCTGGTATCGCGATCAATTGGATCAATTTTCACACAATTTTGACTGTACTTTTGAATATTTTCCGTCCTCAATTCTGTTTTCAAACCAGGAAGGGATCGTTCACTTTGCTTCTGTTTCCCATAAATCAGTTTATCACCTTTGTAGGATTGCTTTGCAATGTGTCCACGTTCAGCGCCGCGTTCTCCCAAGAATGCAGTGCCTTCGATGCGCGTTTCTCCACATAATTTGATGGATTGTTTTCGTTCGGGAAGATACAAGGCTGGATGAAAATTATCCGTTTCGTATCCAACAATGGCCGATCTTTTTACTGTGCCCACCTTGTGTGTTGTCTCTGAGACGATCACGCGAAATGCTCCCCAATCGCGACGTGTAATCTTGGATGTATCTCCCGAAGTGTGAATTACTTCCTGCATCCCGTTCGATTGCGATCGCGCGCCATGAAGCAATCCGAAATAATTATTCATCAGAAGGTGTTCCTTCATGTTATGATGTCGTTCCAAGCGTTTATTGGCACTCGAAATAAACAATACTCCACTCGCCACCAATCCAATCAACAACATGAATGAAATGGCGTAGCCAAGCGCTGAGCTTGACAATCGTTTAATTGGCGGGAGTTGCAGCATTTAGTCGTTCTCTTTCTTCTTTCGTTTGAACAAGGAACGCTTCTCTTTGGGTTCAGACTCGTTTGTATCTTCCTTTTCTTTGCGCTTGAACCATGTTCGCTTTTTCTTTTCAGAGGTCTCGTCTTTTTCTTGCTCCACGATATCATCCGATGACGACATCAATTCTCCTTTCTTGTACTTCTCTGTTTTTTCGTGCTTTCCATCCTCGTAGTAGCGCGTTTTACCATGGAGTTGGCCATCCTTCCATTGCTCTGATTTCAACAGCATTCCATTCTCATCATTGTAATACCGATTTTCTTTTCCCGATTTACGCCGAATGACTAAGGTGTCAGCAGAATTCTTGGAAAGATCATATCCCCAAGCTTGCTCAGCTTTGTAGACATTTCCATTTTGATCGTACCACTTTTTTGCCTTCAGCTCACCTTTCGACCAATCTTCTGTAAATATCAATGAGCCATCATTTCGCCAGTGCATCCACTCCCCTTTTTTCAATCCCCGTTTGAACTCTCCTTTCTCAAAGAGCTGCCCATTACCATAAAAAGATTCGAATTCACCATTCAATAAAACTCCTGCCGATTCACCTTGAGTAGACATTACCGACTGCGCTTTGTACCAGAAATAGTACTTACTTTTCTTATAGTGAAAAACACCATGTTTATCTTCATCCAGTACAGAAAATTCGTATTGCAATCCTCCTTGGGTAAGTCTTCGTTTGAGGTAAAAATCCTTGAGTGGTTTCTGCGCAACACAGGGAAAGGCTGTTGCCATAATCAGGAATAGAAGTAATGATTTCATCAACAATCGTATTAGGAAAGGTGAAGGTAGTAAATTCTGTTTTATCGAACTATTCTCCTAGGGTAATTTGCTTTTAGAAGCAGGCTAGAGTATAACTTTTCGAGTGTCGTCTTGCTGCATTTTGCCTTCAAATGTGTTCATTTGCAAAACATGACTCTTTGAAACACCAATAAATACGTCTTCAACTTCCGATTCATAACCCGAAATTCGTAGGTTCGTTACGAGAGCCATCGTAATCGCTCCCGCTAATAAGAAAAGGCAATCGAGAGCTTGCTTTTTTTGAGGTGAATTTATTAACTATCACAAGAAAGGATTCTTGCGATAGTTGTGCAGGATTCACTTCGTTACTAATTCCCGGTACAAATCCAACGCAGCGGAGATTGAAGCCATCAATGACAGTTTATGAATGAAAAATGCTTTGATAAAAGCTGAAGTAATTTTCAATTTTATGTGTCTAACTACTCACGTTATAAGAGGACATTTCAAGTTAGAGATGTATAATTTATATGACTTTTGGTTCGGTAAGAAAGGCACAATAATTCAAGACATGTTATTATTGATCCAAATACATCTGAGCTAAAACAGGGGCCAAACTGGCACCACATTGCTCATTCATTTTAAACAAATAACCATTATGTTTTTATTGCAAAGGAATTATTATTTACCGTTAACGGTTTTATTCGTATCAATCTTGTTTAGTTGCACCAAGCAAGATGTAACACCCCAACAGAACGCGTCAAGAATTTCGAAGGATGAATTGAAAATAACGATTCAAGCTGATGAAGCGACGGCGAATTTTAAGTTGGACGAAGTTGTAGAGTTTGATATGCTTTTGTCTGCATCTACATCAATGAGTCCAAATAACCAATTTGACTTAATGAATCAATCTTGGTTAAATCGCCGGACTGATCATTTGAAGAAAATGAGATCGATGTATCCTGAATTATCCTCATTCACCATGGAGGATCAGTTGGAGATGGTCTTCGGAGTAACGCTTAATCAATCAGAAATTGAGCAATCATTCGAGAAAATTGAATGGCAAAAGAGTGATCCATGCGAAACGATTAGAACTTCATTTTATATGGCCCTGAATGCTGGTTATGAATTCTTAGCTATTGGAGATCACGATGGAGCTAACGCCATGGCTGAGTTAGCAGGCGAGATGACAAATTTATTCAAAGAGTTCTGCATGTAAAATATTGGACTGGAGAATAGCCAGTATTGTTAGAAGGCAATACTGGCTATTTGTTGCTTTGTAGAATCTTTGTCTCCCGAGAGAAAGGATTCTTGCGATATGAACATCCTATCAACAAAAAAAGCAATTGTTCCCAATTGCTTTTCTGGCGAAGGATCTTCATCCTTCTAGGTTTAATTGTGGTTAGGTTCTAAATGTAACTTCGATCGTTTCGGTTTGACTCATAATCACGTTGCTTTCACTACTTCTACTATTGAGTGTGATGCTATTCGTACTGTCTCGAGCAGAATAGTTTGGTACGAATTGTCAAAAAACCGAATCGAGCTCTATAAAAAATTTAACCCGTGTGATAACGATTGTTGATCGTCTCTACCGAAAATACATACTGTTCAGGAAATTAATCATGTAGATTTTGTGAAGAGCCCTTTCTCGTTTTGTGAAACAAGCATTTCATTTTATGAAAGTAAGGAGCTAATCCGCTGAATGATCTCTTCTCTTCTATCTGGAGAAATGGGGACCTCCACTCCATCCTTCATAAGCAAAAAACCGCCTTCTGAGCGCACAAGCTCCTCAACATAATGAAGATTAGCAAGATACGACCGATGTACGCGCATAAACTGTTCTTCTCCGAGTTGTTCGGAAACAAATTTCAAGTTTTTTGATACGAGTATAGACGAGCGGCTTCTCAAGGTAAGCTCAGCATAACTTCCTTCCGCTTTCACACAAATAATCTGATCCTTATCGATGAATTGTGTTCCATTGGAGCTCGGTAACACCAACTTGTGGCTCTGAGATGAACCCTTTAGCTCTGTTGGAATTTGTGTTTTTAGTCGTTGAACCGTGGCTTTCACTTCTTGTATATCCACCGGCTTGAGTATGTAATCGAACACATTAAACTTAAAGGCTTTTTGCATGTATTCTTTATGAGCAGTAACCAGAACAAATCGACAGGAATGATTCCCTATGTTTTCCAACAGATCGAATCCCGTCCCTCCCGGCATTTGGACATCTAAAAACACAACATCTGCTTCCAATTCACCGATTAAAGAAGCTCCTTTGATCACATTCTCTGCCTTTCCAACTACACGTACTCCCTCACAATGATTCTCAAGAATGATTTGAAGGTTTTCGCGTTGATTTAATTCATCATCAATAATTATCGCTCTTAACATCTTTTCGAATTATAGGTAAGGTAAATAGTACCACTGTGCCACCGTTAGCACCAGGTTTCAATTGTACTAAAGGTAACTTCGTGGGCTTATTCCCTTGTAGCTGGTGAAGTAACTGGATGCGCTCATGAGCAATGGAAATTCCGTGAGATTTATGATCGGTCTTTTCCGATTTCAATCCAACTCCATCATCTTTAACTGTACATTCAATGCTATCACCTGATTGTTCAAAACGCAATAAAATATAGCCTTCTTCTTTCTTCAGACTGATCCCATGCTTAATGCAGTTTTCCAAAAAAGGTTGCGCAATGAACGGAGGCACAAAGATTGAATTCGGGGATTCTACTGTATCCGCTTCAATAGTGAATGTAAACTGACCCACCATTCTTTTTTGCTCAAGGAGCAGGTAATTTTCCATGAGTTTCATCTCTTCTTTCAATGGAATCAATTCCATGCGTGAAGCTTCTAATCCCGAGCGAAGAAATCTAGAGAAATCAACAATATAACCATTCGCTTTTTCTACATCTCCCTTCAGAATACTGTTTTGAAGAGATCCCATTGCATTAAACACAAAATGAGGATTAAGCTGTTGCGTTAGAGCTACTTGTTGAAGCTCGATAATTCTATTCTTTATCCGCTCTTTTGCTTTCATTCTACGAATTCTCCAGCGCACAATGAGAAAAGCAACCACTGAGAAAAGAAGGAATACAGTCAATTGAAACCACCATGAACTCCAAAAAGGCGGGTGTACTTTAAATAATATCGATTGACAGCTCACCCAGTTTTTCTGATCCGTTGAAGCTTCAAGCTGAAAGGAATAATCTCCAGGTGGCAAGTCTGTGAAATTAGCAAAGCTTTCGGTTGTCATGTTCCATGCTGTTGACTCACCTATTTTGTAGCGAAAATACACTGGCTCACCCGAAAAGGAAACAGCCTCATATTCAAAACGTATCGAATTCTCGCTATACTTCAATTCGCTTGAACCTTGTCCTATTTGCCGACCATCCACTCTCGCTCCTTTATGGTAGAGTCTAAGATTTGAAGCAGGCGAAGCATCGAAGTTAGCCATTCGGCGTAATCCCTTGTTGGTCGCAACATAGATGGTGCCATTCGAAATCGTACAATCGGAAATTTTCTCACAGGAAAGATCATTGGAGGTAATATCTCGAATCACACGAACGCGATCTTCCTGAAAATCAACTAATGAAACTCCTTGCTGACCTATCAACCAAAACTGATTACCCTTATTATGAATGATTTTGAAAACGAAATTTCTTGGGAGTCCATTACCCGTTGTAAAGTGCATAAGTTGATCGCTCAATGCCCAAATTCCATTTCCATGGGTAGCAAAGTAGGTTATGCCATTGGGAGCCTTTAGAATATCCACCGCTCTTGCTCTTAACTGTGGTTGTTCTGGGATACTTAATTCACCCGTTTTTAGATTTAAGATGGAAGTACTGTGAAAATTTGAAACCCACAAATGATGATCATCCATCCATTCTAAGGCACGTACACCTGAATTCACCCGCATGGGAGTTCGATCACTTTCCAGAAAACTAACTCCGAATCGCGTTCCTACGATGTATTCATCTCCCTTGGATTTAATTAAATCATAACCGAGTCGATTAAAATAAGAAAAGTCTTTTTGCACGTGGTCTGCATCTGACATGTACATGATATCCGTATCACCAATATCAAAATGAGTCCTACTGTTTTTCCCTGCGTAACGCGTAAACACAACAAAATCTGTGTTTGGTATCGACAAAATATTTCTTGCGTTTCCAAATGATTTATCTATCTCATAGGTGTTCATATTCAGCAAATCCACCGTGAAATACGAATGCAACACGAGATAATCGTCTAATACACCAACTGAATGTATAGGGTCGTGCGAATTTGCGTTGAACAACGACTCCAAATGAAGGTTTTGAATTTGAAAAAGCCCTTCGTCTAGCGTTGTTAACCAAATGCTTCCATCATCACTTTGAAACACATCAGATACTGTTAAACCATGAAAGAAATGTTCTTCCGATACTATCTTCTCCTTATCGATTTTTAAACGCTTTACTCCACCGCTTGTGAACGTAAGCCAAATGTAATCCTCAATCAGAGCAATGGAAAGTATGACTTGATCAAACGAGAAAAGGTTCGACTCATTTCCTTGAGTAATCCACAATCTGTTTCCAAGAGCTAAATAACTGGTTTGTTCAGAATAAAGCATTTCTAAACTTCTTCCAAGGTTTAGCCATTCAGCATGTTGCGCTTCATCATTTTTAAGAGCGATTAAGTGTCTCAAATTGTCCACAATCCCCGAATCGAATTCACTGTGAACGAGGTGTCCCTTGACCACCGAAAATTTCATCGAATACTTCTCTTTTGATTTGACGCTATTCTCTTCATCAAACCTCGTCACCGCACCTCGACTATCGATGAAAAACGTTCCCATTTGCACCGAGGACACAATAGGATTTCCTTCAAACAGAAACTGATCGTGATACCTAAAAAAATCGGGTTGGATTTCACGAAGTTTAGCGTTGTATTTGTACGGTTTTATTTCACCATCTTCCAAAAAATACAACTCAGGGACATTCGAAAAGAACCAGATTCGTCCTTGCTTATCTTCATGAATATCATAAATGGTATTACTCCCGAGACCTTCGTTGGTAGTGAATACATCAAAAGTGTGTCCATTATACTTTGCCGCACCATGATCGGTTGCCACCCAAATGTAGCCTTTAGAGTCCTGAAAAGTACTGTAACACTCCATGCTTGGAAGCCCATTATTAGTGGTAAGTGTTTTGTGAATCGGATTCCAATATCGCGCAGAATTTTGCCCTAAAGCAGAATGGGGAATGATGATACTCAGAACAGCCATCAAGGCGTACCATTGCCATAGAAAAAGGTTTTCCCTTAATCTTCTCAGTGTACTATAATTTGATTCTTGCTCCAATATCAAGCGGCTTTAGTCTTGAGGAAAGACACGTAAATATATTATGTTTCTGGCAATATTTCACATCATTGAGTAGTCCTACTGATTACCACAACTTCTTCTAAATTCCTATTAAAAGGGATATTTCACCTCTTTGATTTCTAACTCTCTCATTTCCTGAGAACATACCGCTAACCAATAATCCGTACTCACTCTTTCTGACTGAATAAACCACATTTCATCTCTCCGAACGGTGTGCTCCAAACAGTTTGTCTCGGTCAATCTTTCTTGTAATCCTGTACCAATTGCTTTTAAAAATGCCTCTTTTCGTGTCCAAACGTAAAAAAGTGAACTTCTTTGATCATCTGATTTCTCGATAAACTCACGCTCCAACGGATGTAAGAACTTCGAAATCCCGTTTACCTCAACCGATGCATGTTGTTCAATGTCAAGTCCAAGCTCATCTTCGGCAAATGCCACAGCCACAATCCTACCTGAATGACTGATGTTAAAATGGGGACTTCCTTTCATCTTCGGTTTACCAAAACGTCCAGACGTCCACTTTCCCCAAGAGAAATTTCTTCCGTTCGAAATCTCACGGTGACGCACCAACATTCTTCCCAATAGTTTCAGCTTTCGCTCTTGGATCGAGTGCGGTTTTTCAATTTCCTGTCGGATATTTTCAGGGAAATGATTGAGTTCTTCCAAGTAAGCCCCCTCCGAGAAATCGTCTATGTTGCTGTACCAAATTTCGATCATAGAGTAAATATAAAAGGCTATTCCGAATTACTTATGTTTTCAACAAAAAGCCTTCCTATACAGTATATGTAGAAGCCTACGTTGTCAAAACGTCGCAAGCTTCTATTAATGGTATCGTTCCGTATCTAGAAATGGGTGTTCTTCCCTGTTAAACGAGTGTGATAGATAAGGTTTTCGCGTTATTTTGAACGAATGGTATGTTCCGATAGTTGGGAAAGGGCATAAAAAAACTGACATTGTTGAGAATGCCAGTTTCTGATCAGTCAATTCTGAATCTTAGTTCTTCGTAATGATGTATTGTGTACGCTCGTTCTCTCTGTGTTCTCCTTCGGTACAATCCACACCATCTCGGCAGTGATTAATGATTTCCTTTTCTCCAACTCCAACTCCTGAAATTCGAGAAGATCGGATTCCCTGCGCAACAATGTATTCAACGGCTGCTTTTGCACGTCTTGACGAAAGGTCGAGATTATCTCGTGAGCTTCCTCGTGAACCTGTATGTGATCTCAAGCGGATAGAAATCGTTGGGTTTTCCACCATAAAGGCAACAATTTTGTCCAGTTCCACCATTACTTCATACTTCACGTCCGCACTTCCTTCTCTAAACGGCAGAGGTTCTACATCAATTACAGAACTTATATCAATACCTAGCTCGATTCCCACACGGTTCATCTTGAGCGCATTTCCATACAATTCATGTAGCATCACATCCTGCATTGAGGTAACTGTATGCGTAAATCGCACTTCTTTCGTAAGATATCCTTCTTTGGCAATTTTCACTGTAAGGTCTAATGAGTCACCCTCCTTTAGGTCCAGCATTGGTTCAGACACATACCCTTCTGGATCAGACAATTCTCTAAGGAATGTCCGATTTGTTTGATTATCAATAATACTCACAAGGGCACCTTCAACAGCCAGTCCCGTTTTTGCAGCGAACAACTGCAAGGTAACTTCAATACCATTGTCCTTCTTCATCACAAAATCATTCTTCAAACCGAATCCATCTCCCTTCGTAGATACTTTGATTACTTCAGCATCATATCCTTCTTTGGTATAGCGTACGAGGAATTGCTTTTCCTCCTCTAGATCGAGCGAATAATTTCCTTTTTCATCGGTTAATTGAGAACTGATCACTTTCTTGTTTTCATCCATTACTTCCACCAAGACACCCGCTTTATCTTCCACATCTTCTAGGGCAATGTTTCCAGAAAGTAAGGGAGTAAAACGAAAGGGAATGACCTGATCAAAACTGTAGATATCATCACTACCATCTCGATTTGTAGAGAAATACCCTTTGCTTGAAGATCCAGGAGAATACGCAAAATCATCATTCTCTGAATTGATAGGATGTCCCACACTTGTAATTCTCGTGTAGGTATCTCCCTTGTACAGGGCCATGAATATATCCAATCCTCCCATGCTTTCATGTGAGGTACTCGAGAAATACAACTCGTCGTTGCTTCCAACGGCAGGAAACAATTCATGCCCAGCTGTGTTCACCTCTCCAGGAATTGGCTCTGGTTTTCCAACATCACCATTTTCCATTATTGGTGCACGGTAGATATCAGACCCACCTTTTCCACCAGGCATATTCGAACTAAAAATCAAGAATTTTCCATCGTTAGAAAGAACAGGGTGACCTACAGAATAATTCAAATCATTAACCGATAGTTGTTTTTCTTCAATCCACTTGTCGTCTTTCACTTTGGCTGTGAAAATTCCAAGATTAATGGTGCCGTCCGAAGCCACATTGCCTTTCTTACCATCATAATCGCGTGTGTAATACACCCGTTTACCGTCTTTTGTAAAGCAAATTGGACCTTCATTGAACCTCCCGTTCTTTTTGGGGCCAGCGAACTGTGCCTTTTTTCCTGTTTTCACATCCATCACGAACAGGTCAAGGAAGGGCTGATCTGTTTCATCGGTCCACTCTACAGGCCACGATTTACGATCACTTAAGAAGTATAGCTTCCCATTGTTCGGATACACTCCAAAATCGGTGTGATTATCTGAACTTAGATTGGATTTTTTTATAGTATAATGAATCTTGTTCGGCCTGTTGTTATTCACCGTATGGTTCATGGGTCCTTGAGCCATGGTAGTCAAACCAAATATCGAACAAAATGCAACGTTAAAAATGTAAGCTTTCATGTCTTAATTTAGTTAGAAGAATCTTGGAGACGCAACTGATGCTTTTGAGTAATTCATATCATACGACAATACTACCTCATGGGTTCCAAAATTTGTTGTTCTCAGCAATGATACCATCCCAAGATCAAACGCATAACCCAACTTAATTTGCGGATTAATTTTGTACTGCGCAATAAATCCGATACTCGCATTGTGTCGGTAATTCAATCCAAAATAAACAATGTCTTTACTGATAAACATTGCTGTTACATCAACACTTAGTGGCGAATTTTGTGCTGCTCTCAACTGTGTACTTGGTCTAAAATACCATCCATTATTCAAGTCAAATGCAATTCCTGCAAGAAGGTAAGCTGTTCTATCATTTACATAACCACCATTCGATGTCGTATCCCTATTTTCAAGCAAACGAGGCACCCCGACACCCAAAAACCATTTGGGTGATTTATACAGAATTCCTACTCCTGCGTTTGGCGTAATTGACCTTGTCAATTCAAAGGCGCGAGGATCATTATCAGCATTTGATAAATTGGAAATGTTACCAACGTTAAAGTCTGCAAGTCCCTTCACTCCGAGTGCGAGCTTTCCTCCATTTTTGAATTTGAAGCGATACGCAAAATTTGCCGCTGCAGTTGATCGATTGAGTGTACCGATGTTATCGTTCCAAAGGTCCAATCCTATTCCCACAGATTCATAATGCAGTGGAGAATGCACCATTAACCCAGTCGTCATGGGAGCCCCCTGAAATCCAGCCCATTGTTGCCGATGAATTCCAGCAATGGTAATATGATCATTCGATCCCGCATAAGCAGGATTCGAGTACAGTTGCGCATCGATGTATTGCGTAAACAACGCATCCTGCTGACCGATAACCTCTGAGGCACTCCCCAAAAAGGCAATCATGATTAGAAAGATGATAGTATTTTTCATAGAAATCTAGTTTCTTTTAGTCGTTTTCAGTTTATCTCCTCAGGTCTATGTATCCACGGACAAGAATGGTTTCATCATCGTTCTTGATAACATCCAACACATAGAAGTACGTCCCATCTGGAACTTTCTCTCCATTAAGTGTACCTGCACCCTGAGCGCTTGCTTCTCCATCCCAGTCATTTTGATAATTACGAGATTCATAGATCATGGTTCCCCATCTGTTAAAGATTCTCAGGTCATAACTCCGAACGAACGGAAGACCTTTAATTTCGAGGTGGTCATTGATGTTATCACCATTCGGAGATACGATGTAATTGATCATGTTTGTATCCTCAATACCCACATCCCAGTCATCATCAATTCCATTTCCATTCAAGTCGACATTTCCAGGTGTGTCGCCATCTGCCACATTATGCACCCCGTCCAGGTCATCGTCGCAACCGTTATCAAGAATTCCATCACCATCAACATCTGCATCGGCTCCATCTGGTATTTCATCACCATCAAAATCAGGGTTGTCATCGTCAGGATCAACTTGGGCTGTTAGTAAGTCTTGATCGTTATCTGTTGGATCCCAGAATACATCGTTCAGTCCGTCACCATTACTATCTGGACCATTATCAAGGGTTCCTGTAAGATCATTATAGGCATCGCATAGATCATTGACACCATCGCCGTCCGTATCGACCATTCCTGCATCGAGGAAACCATCTCCATCCGCATCCGCGTCGCATCCATCAAAAATACCATCACAATCGGAATCTATGTTTCCCGTAATTGGATCGAATAAATTGATCAGTCCGTCATTATCGCTATCGGTATCGTCATCTGCGAGGTCTGCCGTAGCATTGTCGGTTGAGCCGATTGTTCCAAGACTGGTTGTTGTTAAAGTAACCGTAATCGTCTCTGTTGGTTCTTCCAACGCGTCATTAATCACTAACAATTCAATGATTCCAACACCACTGCTATCAGGAATCGTGAAGGTTGCAGCATTTTGATAATCCAATCCTGCAGTGGCTGTTCCAGACAAGGTAATGTCTCCTGTAATTGGTGCCCCCGTAAAGTTTTGAAGTCCCCCTTCAAAGCTTACAGCGAATAAAGGGTTAATTGAATCAGGGAAAGGAGCTTCCACACCATTCAAGGTTGCAGCAATTTGAAGCGTTGCTCCTGCCAAATCATTGTCTTCAATTAATAAGGTGTCCGTATCAGCCGAAGAGTTAATTGTACCAGGAATCAATGGATTCGCGAGAGTGGCAATTAAGGTGTCGAATTGAGGCTCAATATCCACATCATCAATAACAGGGATATCATGTGTTACTGACGATGCTCCGTCAGGTATCGCAAAGGAATTCACATTGGCGAAGTCGAACGCAGGTGTTGCTGATCCAGAGAAAATGATGTCTCCAGTTAAGGGAACCCCCAAACCATTAGCAAGACCTCCTCCCATTGAAATCAAGAAAGATCCGTCATTTACTCCCTCCGCACCATCTACCGGCGTGTCAATGGAAATGAGTAATGCTCCCAAATCATTGTCGATAATATTCGCTGTGGAACTATCTGTTGTAATTGAACCAACACTTGGAGATCCAATAATACCGATCACGGTTTCCGTATATTCCACAAAGCTATCATCAAAAACGGAAAGCACAATTGTTGTTGAGGTCGATCCATTAGGAATAGAGAACGTCGTTGGGAGTGGTCCGCCTGATAGATCAAAATCCGCAGAAACAGCAGCTCCACCGAACGTAATTGAACCGAAGATCGGGCTACCTGTCCCGTTCACAGCACCACCATCGAGGCTCACCGTAAATTCGACGTTTCCAACCCCCTCTTCTCCGTCCACGGGAGAACCGATTGAGATTCCTAAACTCGATGCGTCGTCGTCATGAATCAAAGCTGTTGCTGAAAGATTCGCAAAACTTCCTGTAGAAGGAGATCCTGTGCCTGTTGCTAAGGTCGCGGTAACCGTTTCGGTTGGCTCGGTAACAAAGTTATCCAATACAGGCACTTGAATTGTTACGGAATTCGCTCCGACAGGTATTGAGAAAGTGGGAACCACTGTAAAATCAACTCCTGGCAAGGCTGTACCCGAATAGCTAATATTCCCTGTAATTGGCGCCCCAGTTGTGTTCAGTCCTCCTCCTTCAATAAAGATATTGTACGAAACAAAAGGTCCTCCACTTGGTGGTGCTTCCGTTGTATCCGTCGGAGAACCGATGGAAATAAATATTCCTCCTGCGTCGTCATCCAGAATGGTAACCGTATCCTCATAGTTGGTCGAATTTGGAACTCCTATACTCAACCCTGAAATTGTTCCGATAACTGTTTCACCGGGTTCAATTAACGTATCATTGGCTACAGTAATTGTAACTGTTGTAGAATTCGAACCGTCAGGAATCGCGAAGCCAATTGGAGTTGAATTGGTATAATCAGCATCCGTAGCTGGCGGAGACGTTGCTGTTCCTGTCAATGTCAATGTACCCGTAATATCAGCTCCCGTCCCATTTATTTTCCCAGCGTCAAGAGAGATATCATAATCGAAAGTTACTCCCGTTCCTTCTACAACCGTGGTGACTGGAGCTAAAATTGAAATTTCTAAACCTGTTGTATCTTCATCAAAGATGTACGCCGTATCTGTAAAGTTCGTTGGGTGAACGACACCGATGCTAGGATTCGAAATAATCGCAATGACCGACTCCGTGTTTTCCACTAAATTGTCTGCTGTTGTGCTTGACGTTACAGGACCAATACTCGCTCCGTTGGCGATCGTAAACGTACCTGTACCTGAAAAATCCGTTCCGTCTAATGCTGTTCCAGTCAGGTAAGTCACGTCACCTGTAATTGGCCCACCTGTTTGATTCGTAGAACTCAATGAAACTTGGAAAGATACCGAACCTGACCCTTCATTGGCATCTACGGGAGAACCGATTGAAATTTGTAAACCTGCCTCTTCATCATCAGTAATATACGTAGTATCGGTTGGAGTACTCGGCACTGCACCTACAGCCGTAATAGTCGCAATAATAGATTCTGTCCCCTCCAGGTTAGAATCATCCGTTACGGGAAGGTTCACTGTTGTTGATGCCGCCCCTATACCAATGGTAAAAGCTGCCTGAGGTGTATAATCAGACACCGAAGCTGTTCCTGCATAGGAGATTGTTCCGGTAATTGGAGCTCCCGAGGTATTCGTAGCGACTCCCACCATGAATATTTCGAAAGTAGCAGCAGTACTCGGCTCAGCCCCATTTGTTGGGTTACCGATAGCGATTTGGTATGAATCATCATCAGTAATTGTCATCGTGTGGGTTTGAACAGCTCCAAGCGTTCCGTTTACGTCTCCATAGTTCACTCCAGTTCCAAGAACGAGTGTAAAAATTGCTGTTTCTAATCCCTCGTCCACTAAATCCTGAGCAAGTGTAGGAAGGGTAAGCGTTATTGTGTCTACATCGTAACTTCCAACAATGAGGTTATACGTCTGATCCGTGTAATTATAATCTGGAGTACCTCCACCATTGGTAGCAGTTCCACCACCTGTTACGTTTACACTGAAAGTACTTGGAACGTTAATTACTCCATCGATGAGTACATCAGTAAAAGGTCCCATTACGGACTCATCAACCGTAGCCGATGTAGATGCGGAGAACTCAACTTTCAAATCATTCTTAACTGCAAATGTGAAATACGCACTATCACTAAAGTTAACAGCTGTGGTTGTAGACCAAATACCAGCAGATGTCTCTGTCAACAAAACAGGCGTAGCAGTTGATAAATCTGGACCGTGAAGTAGATATAGGTCTCCAAAGAATGTTGGCATGTTATTATCTGCATCATTAACATCAACCTGAAGCTGAACAGCTCCCATAGCTCCCGTTTTCTTTACTCTCCATTTTAGTGGAAGTATTGCGTAATCTGTGGGTGCTCCGGACAATGTCCATGCGCTACTTGCAGGAATGTTATTATTCCCCCAAACGATATAATTTCCATCACCAACGGGAGGACGTGCTCCATCATTAACTGCTGTGAAATCTGTATTCGTTGACATCGTCACGATGGCACTTGGGTGTTGAGATTTCCCCACTCGTTGATCTAAGGTAGAACCTGAATCTTCACCTAATCCTGCCACATCAAACCAATGTGTCGAGAAGGTCCACAAATCTGTAATCCCATCTGATGCCAAGTAGTTACCAAGTGTAGATGGCAAAGTCAATCCGTATTTTAACCCTAAATAAGACTGAATCTTCTTGTCTTCATTTGCAGAAACTGTACTTCGAACCACGATGATTTCAGAAATATTACCATCATAGTGATCGTTACTACAACTCCCATTATTGTTACGTCTACCTACCCAACGTTCTGTAGCAGAGTTTGTCGCGCTAAAAGGAAGTGTTGGAGACACTGTAGACGTTGCTACATCACCTTCATTGGTTTGAATCGTATGTACCGTCTGGTTACGTTTGAAACTAATTAGTGAATACGGTGTTGATGTATTGGCAGTAGCAACACTCACTGAATTGAGCTGCGAAAATGTAGTTGTCTCGATAACCACTCCATCGAACACCCATTCGTCGGCCGCTTGATCGTACCTAATCCTATAACCACTTGATTCCAGACAAAGGTTATCGGAGAAAAGCGCTCCATTTAGACCTGCATCTGCCTTTGCCACCGAATAAATACTGAATGCATTTGTTCCCATGGTCAGGGCATCAAAGGTACCAGGTGATGGACTTGAACCGAAGTCTAGACGTTCGTTAGCCCCATCATCGAAGTTAATGGAAGGATTAAAGTTATTATCCGACGCCACGTGAGAAGGTCTGCTACCTCCAGTTTCGGCACCGTCAAATCCGTACGGGCCTTGGTCATACCAATCATCTACATTACCAGCACTAATATTTGTGATGGTTGGGTCTGGATCTGCTTTCAACCATAAAGAAATACTACAAGGGTCGATTCCTCCTGGAGCAGCACCAGCGAAAGGCGTGATGTATTTACAATCCAAATAAGCATGTATACGGTTAAGTGCCTCTCCACTTAACTGCGCATTATAGACAATCACCTCAGCGATGTAACAATTGTTCAACAGAGAAGTATCTCGGTTCGCATTTAGAATGTATTGATCAAATACATTACCTCCTGCTGGGAAAGTCACGCTAGTTGCCGCACCTCCATTCACACGAGTAGAAACCGAATTTCCTGCGGAACGCGTTGCTGTGTAGTAAATAATACTACCTGCTGCTGATTGCAGTCCAAAAACATTTTCTGTACTTGTTGCTGTAGTTGCTGAATTTGCCGTAGCATAATAAGAAAAACTCGTTCCTGCGGTGTCTGCACCAACCTGAAAGTGATCGTCATACGTTGCAGCTCCAGTTGTATCAATTCCGCTGGAAAAAACCGATGTTCCTAATGGAACTGAAGCCGTTTTTTGCTTGAAAACGATAAATACTGTATGTGGCCCCGACCAAGTTGAAGCTAAATCGTGATATAATGCAGAGTTCGCATTAAAGTCTACCGCTGTGAGTCCTCCGAAATTCGGGTCATACGGCGCATAGTGCGGCACGTCGGTAAAGAGAGCTGACGCTGCTGGCGGAACAAAATGTGTCCCCGTAAGGACTCCCGACTTATCGCGCCATTCCGTAATTGAAGAATCGGCTGGATTTAGTCCACTTTCCGCCATATCTTCAATAATCCCATCTCCATCAAGATCACTTGCATCCAACCACAATTGAATGTTCGCATTTACTCCTGCCGGTCCGACTTGTGCAAAAGTTAAGGACGCACAAAATAATCCGACAGCAAAAAGAACGAAACTCAAGCTTTTTGAAAAATGAAAATGAAAGCGATTAAATATTTGATTACCAGCTATTAGCTTTGTATTTAGAAGTGATCGTTTTGCATTCATAGCATGTACATAAGTAAGTAAGTTCATCGAACCGTCTGAAACAGACAAACATTCTATCTCGTGAATATTAAGACGTATGTAGTTCCGAGCGGTTGGCTAGTACTGTTTTAAAG
>JBFHGY010000012.1:0-17959 GCA_041582905.1 Crocinitomicaceae bacterium
AAAAAACGTTCAGCAATCAGTCCGATGGATAAAATAATGCCGAATATAGCCGACCATCTCATCAAATTCCATCGCCATCCAGTTGTCAACCTTCTGAAGTAAAGTTCATTTTCTACGAACTCACGTTGCGCTTGTTTCTCTTGCCGTTCTTTGGCTTCGCGAACCCGTTCTGAATGCGATTTCTCATTCTTCTTAGGTCGATTAGTTGTAGTTCCTGGAGCGTTTTGTCTCTGCTGTGGACGTCTTGCTTGCGAAACACGAGCTTGAGGAGCTTTCTTTTTTCCAGTTAAGATTTCATACGCTTCTGTGATCGCGATAAACTTCGCCTGAGCCGAAGCACTAGGGTTTTTATCTGGATGATAGCGCATGGCCAACTTCCGGTACGCTTTACGTATCGCTGTTTGATCTGCTCCAGGCGGAAGACCGAGTAATTTATAGTATTTCGTGAGCGACATACGTATGTTTTTTACTCGTCAAACGATTAATTTTCCCACTGGATGTATAGTCAAACTCTTCGAAGTAACGAATTTCCTTCGGGATGGAATAAGGGGAGAGCAGTGGTTGAAAATGCTCTTTGTTTAGCTTCAATGGTTCATGACGTTTAATCGCTAAAATCAAACGCTCCCCCAAAGTATCGTCGGCTTCACCAAATACGAAGAATGGCTCTTGTATAAGTTTCGAAAGTTGTGACTCTACTTGTTCGGGATGCAATTTTACACCGCCGCTGTTGATTACGAAATCCGTTCTTCCCAGCCAGATGAAGGATGTGTTAGATATCATTTCAACTGCATCGTTGGTCTCAAGGTCCTCAATATCAATTTTTGGGGCGTTGATGACAAGTTTTCCTTCCAACTCAGAAATATGAACTCCCGGCAGGCATTTAAAGACTTGTTCAAGTGGATGATTCAAACGCCTCATAGCAATATGAGAAATCGTTTCCGTCATACCAAAGGTATGATATGCTTTAGTCGTAATCGTTTGGAGACGATTGATAAGAGCCGTCGAAACGGGACCTCCACCGATGATTAGTTTCTCAATGTCATTTACTTTTTCAGTTGTTTCCTGTAAACTTTTTTCAACTTGCATCGGAACCATAGCTGCAAAATCGACCTGTTCATTTACGTGCGTCAAAGGAGTCGAAGCGACATCGGAAACGATAAGATCCAAATCGAGAACGATCGCTCGAACCACCATCATTCTTCCTCCAATTGTATCCAACGAGAGACAGAGGAGAGCAGTATTTCCAGCTGAAAGCCCAAGAAATTCTCCAGTTGCCTTCGCAGATGCCATCATGTGTTTTTTCTGAAGACGAATTTCTTTCGGAGTTCCTGTAGATCCAGAGGTGTGAACACAAATTTCCAGGGAAGGGCTATTCCATTCCGCAAGGAATTGGTCGACTTTTCGTCTAACTTCTGGATCTTCTGTTACAAATCGAATGGTCATCTTCGTTTTGGAATGGTATTTGGTCTAAAAGTAACAACTTTGAAGGAGACGAAATAGCTCATACTTCTTGCAAAGAGGAAAATTGAGAATAGATTTCGTATTTTTAGTCAAGTAATTTTAAAACAGTATGAAGAAAATAGTTGGAGTTTTGTTTTTTGCCGTGTTGGCGGTGGGATTGATGTCATCGTTCGCTGGAGACAAAGGTGGAATTGAGTTTTCGAAAACTTCGTTGGAAAAGGCACAAAAGCAAGCATCTAAATCAGGGAAGTTAATATTTATCGATGCATATACCGATTGGTGTGGACCATGTAAGCGCATGGCGGCAACGACCTTTATGGATCCAGAAGTTGCGGAGTTTTTCAATGAAAATTTCGTCAATTTAAAAGTGGAAATGGAAAAAGACGCAGACGGCCCAGAAATTGCTCAGCGATACAGAGTGAGAGCTTATCCAACATTGTTGTTCATCGATGGAGATGGAAACCTCAAGAAAACAGTGATTGGCTTTAAATCAAAGAATCAGTTGTTGGCAATTGCAGAATCATTATTGTAGACAGTTAATAAAATCATAAAGTGAATCCCTTCGTTTCGGCGAGGGGATTTTTTTTGTGTCAGAGTATTCCATTTCGAAAAGTCGTACGGTAAGTCTATTGATGAGTATAAGGAAATTCCATCTAGACCAAGAGATGTTTCTGAATGAATAGGAAGGGAAGTGGAGGAGTAGTTCGATGTTAAGAGGAATTGGTTGGGTAGGATAGAGACGAATCTTGCGTTGATATATCTATATATCGGCATATCGAAATATATCGATATGTGAATATGTCGATATTTCGAAGTCCTAAAGTCGAAAGTAAAGAATCCCCAGTACAAAAATACTGGGGATTCTAGTGTCAAGAACGGAAGAGATTATTTTCCTTCTCCTTCCATTTTCTTTTATTTCGACCTAGCTTTATCTACTTGCTAGTTTTTACCAATCGCTTAAACTCCTGCTCTCCGTTAGATTGGGTGATGATGTAATACACGCCGTCAGGTTCATTCGACAGATTGAACTTATATTGATCGTCAAATGCAGACCCATCGGTTTGATCTATGATTCTACCCGAGCTCGTTGTAATGGTTATGGTTGCATTAGATTCTGAGGAGAGAACGTTAACCCAATCATGAGTTGGGTTCGGGTATACATTGATTAAAGATTCTCCTCCTCCCAGAATCGCTCGAACCGCGGAGTATTCGAACTCTCCATTGAGATCCACCATTTTTATTCGATAGTAGAGTTCTTTATCGGAAGCCGAATTATCTAAACAATCATAATTGAGCAACTCAGTACTGTTCCCCGAAGCAGTGATTTCTGCAATCTTTTCAAAATGGAAGCCATCAGAAGATCGCTCTAATTCGAAATGAGAGGTATTTAGTTCGCTTGCAGTAAACCATTTGCATTGAACAGATCTTTCAGACAGCCGCTGTGCTTGAAAATCTACAAGCTCAACGGGAAGAATGTTTACAGTATAAATTGTAATGCGCATATTATCTACATCAATCCCACCGTTGAGAACATTCGCTTGTAATTGGGCTCCAAAGTCTGGTGAGTTGACGTCTAAATTGGACCAAGAAGTCCCCCATAAGTCGAGCGGTCCTCCGTAAGTCGTGTACGTATCAATAATGGGCCATTGATTTATTGTATTCGCATAATTGGATCCTACTGCACCTGTGGACTTGCGGAGTTGAACTACATTATCAATTGCAGTTGCTTTTCTCAGGCCAAGTCCAAAAAGTAATCGCCTATTTGGGTTACCATTAAATGTGAAAACAGGGTTTTCCGTACCTCCAGCAGTTCCAAGTTTAAAGGCAGTCTGCATACACCCTCCAGTAGTTGGTGCCACAGTAGTGTTTGACCGATAAATATCTGTTCCTTCGATGAATCCATTATTTATTGACCAATTATTCGTGATTCCGTTTACATTACCCGAATTGGATGGGTTACCACAGAAGATTCCTGTTACAAATGCTCCTCCAATGCCAGCAAGAATGGGCATATTGAAATTTGTCGATGCCCCACCACCGTTTACTGTTTTAGTTACTACAGATTCAAAAGGTGATAGTTGATCCACGTTTTGTAAAACAACCCCAGAAATAATGTTGAAAAATTGATCATTGACAAAAGGGGTGTACGTCACTTCAAGAGCATGTGCGCCTGGAACGAGTGCACTGAGTTCACTCTCTAACATATACCAACACTCAATCGCTCCCCAAAAAGAGGTGTTAAAAGCTAAACCATCTAGTCGAGTCATATTAAGGCCTCCCATTGTAATGTTATTCACAGTGGGCTCATTGCCATTTTCTGTTCCCACGAAAACAATCATCATGCGATTATTTCCGGCACTTAAATTAAAGTTAGGTATTTCAGAAAGTTCTCCATCTTGCCAGTTATTGAGAATAGTCACATCAGGACCTAAATTTGACTTACGTTCGATATCTAATTCTATACCTTGAATTTGATCGACAATTGTAAGGTTGAAGCCGTAGTTAGAAGAGATTAAAGTGCTTGTAATTCCTTCAGAGTTGACATTGGAATAAGTATCATCCGATTGCAGTATGCCGGTCGGATTAGACCAAAGGTTACCGTTGGAAAGCGATGATTGAGAGTTAGGGTTGTTGGGGCCGAAAACCTGAGCGAAGGTGAAATTACAGGCAACTGCTAATAAAGCGGGAGTAATAAATCGTTTTAACATTGTAGTCGATAATTTAAGACTTCAAAGTTAAGGTAACAACAATATTCACACAAAAATGCTGTCGGATTTATTCTTCGCTTTATCGAAAATGTGCGATTTTTGAACGTTTTTATTCAAAAATGTGAAACTTAAAAACCCCAACTCTTTTTCAAGAATTGGGGCTGATAAAGTTGCTAGAGAATGAATTATTTTCCTTCTCCCTCCATTTTCTTTTTCAACTCTGTCAATGCATCCAAATCTCCTAATGTAGATTTTTCTGTAGCTGCATTCACGTTTTGAACAGCACTTGAAGTACCTGATCCTTTCGAAGAAGATTTCTTTGGCTTTTCTTCCATTTCTTCGAATGTCGCTGTGTGAGATACAACAATCTTACGAGCATCTTTGTTGAATTCGATCACTTTAAAGTCAAGTGTATCTTCAACTTTAGCATTTGCTCCAGACTCAGTTCTCATGTGGCGAGCAGGACAGATTCCTTCCAATCCGTAAGGCAAGGCAACAATTCCAGACTTATCTTTGTTGTCTACGATTGTTCCTTGGTGTACAGAACCTTCAGCGAATGTAGATTCGAATACTTCCCATGGATTTTCTTCCAATTGCTTATGTCCTAGAGAAATTCTGCGGTTTTCACGGTCGATTTCCAATACGATTACTTCCATTGGATCACCTACTTTACAGAATTCAGATGGGTGCTTGATTTTCTTTTGCCAAGAAAGGTCAGAGATGTGGATCAATCCGTCAACTCCTTCTTCCAACTCAACAAATACACCGAAGTTTGTGAAGTTACGCACTTTAGAATCGTGTTTCGTTCCAACTGCATATTTTCCTTCGATTGCTTCCCATGGATCTGGCATCAATTGCTTGATTCCAAGAGACATCTTACGATCTTCACGATCCAATGTCAAGATAACTGCTTCAACCTTATCTCCAACTTTCAAGAAATCTTGTGCTGAACGCAAGTGTTGAGACCAGCTCATTTCAGATACGTGGATCAATCCTTCAACTCCAGGAGCGATTTCAACGAAAGCACCGTAATCAGCCATTACTACAACTGTTCCTTCTACTTTGTCTCCAACGTTCATTCCTGAATCAAGAGCATCCCATGGATGTGGTTGCAATTGTTTCAATCCAAGTGCAATACGTTTCTTCTCATCATCGAAGTCAAGGATTACAACGTTCAATTTCTGATCCAACTCAACGATTTCCTCTGGGTGGTTAACACGACCCCAAGAAAGATCTGTAATGTGAATCAATCCATCTACACCGCCCAAATCAATGAAGACTCCGTATGAAGTGATGTTCTTAACAGTTCCTTCAAGTACTTGACCTTTTTCAAGCCCTGAGATAATTTGTTTTTTCTGCTCTTCCAATTCCGCTTCGATAAGCGCTTTGTGAGAAACAACAACGTTCTTAAATTCTTGGTTGATTTTAACCACTTTGAATTCCATGTTTTTACCAACGTAAACGTCGTAATCACGGATTGGCTTCACATCAATTTGAGAACCAGGAAGGAATGCCTCAAGTCCGAAAACGTCAACAATCAATCCTCCTTTTGTTCTACACTTAACGTAACCAGTAATCACTTCACCAGTCTTAAGAACTTCGTTCACTTTGTTCCATGCACTGTGAACACGTGCAATTTTGTGTGATACTACAAGCTGACCGTAACGATCTTCTTGTGTTTCAACGTAAACAGGTACTGTGTCTCCAACCGCCAAATCTGGGTTGTAGCGGAATTCTCCTGAGGCAACAACTGCTTCGGATTTAGATCCGATGTTGATTACCACTTCTTTTTTTGTCAATGATACTACTGTACCTTCAACTACTTCGCGCTCAGCTACTGAGTTTAATGTACCATCGTACTTGTCTGACAATTCTGCACGTTCTGCAGCTGAATATCCATCCAACTCTAGCGCGTCCCAATCGAAATCCGCAGTTCCCTGCGTTCTGTTATCTTCTGCCATATTGGCTTAACTAATTGTATTTCAAGCGATCCGATACTTGAAAGAATGTAAATAAAAAGTCGCTTTACTATTGGATCTCGCGACAACAAAATTCCCAAAAACTCTTTTCGGGAGTGCAAAGATAGTAAATTGTTGGGAGAAACAACATTCTGATCTACTTATTCTGAGGAAGTTGTGCTTCAAATAGGTGAGTAGAAACTCATTTTTGTGTTCAGGATGTTCTTTTCTCTCTGGATTAGCTCTTTTAAATTGACTGAAGTAAATCAAAATGAATGAGTTAAATAAGTGTATGAAGCAAGAAGAAGGGCTCATCTTTTCTACTGACAAGCCCTTCTCATGATTACCTCTATGGATAACTAATCATTCTATTTTTTGACAAACTTCTCTGTAAAAGATGATCCGTCTGCTGTGGTAATTTCGATGATGTAAATTCCACTCTTGATATCTGACACGTCGATAACTCCCAAATTCGTGTTGGCATCTTGAATTACTTGTCCAAGATGATTGACGATACGGTATGAATGTAACATGCCATTGAACACTTCAATATTCAGAAGATTTCCTTCAAGCGGGTTAGGGTAGATGGTTACTCCTGCTCTTGGTGGTGCCGTGAATGATCCTCCTGTTGCTCCGCACGGACCAATGTATAGCCATCCATTCGCTGTCCATTGGTAAAGATCTCCTTGATAGGTAACGTATTCACCAATTTGATAGCTTTTTGGCTCCCACTCAGGAACACCCGCACATGGGTCGTTTGAAGTACAATCTTGAAGATATACCCAACCGTTTGTGGTCATTTCGTAGAGTCCTCCTTGGTAAGTTACCTGGTCTCCTACGTTGTATGTAGTGCCAGCTTGCCATTCTGGTGCGCCATTACATCCCGTTCCTGTTCCTCCACATGAGGATGTACAATTTGAATTGAGAACCGTGCTTCGAATAACATTGCCCGGTTGTGATCCAAAACCTAAGCTCAAATTAACTCCAGTACTCAAGAGGTGGCAGTAACTCATGATTGTTCCTCCATTCGAGGGAATAGGACCATTACAGCCTGAATTATATCCTGCAGCGGGCCCACATCCGTCAATGGCAGTATTGTTTCCGTTCCAAGCACAGTCATGTGTATGTCTCGAACCAAAGTTGTGACCTAACTCGTGTGCTAGTAAATTAACCGCCCAAGAATAGGTGGGAACGGTGTAATATGCTCCGGTAAGGCCTGATTCTCCAAATTTATAGTTGTTGTTACACAATCCGTTGATGTAGGCAACTCCTCCTCCAAGTGTGGAAATTAGGTGACCTAAATCTCCGTTGAAAGAGTTAGATGCACGATAAGAAGCATACGCTGAAAGGTTCGTTGCGAATGGCTGATTACTTGTCCATGCCGTCATTCCTGAATTCAAAAGGTTCACGTTTTCATTGGCATAAAGTGTTGCGACTTGATTGAAAACCCCTTCTACATAGTTACTTGCAGTAGTTGCATTGTTTCCTTGTGTTCCAATAAAAGAAGTAGAAAGGTCAAAGTAAATACGTGGACAGTCACCAGCTGCTTTCGATTGTGTGTTTCCGAAAAGAACATCTTCAGCATAATCGATCATTTCGCCTTGTGCAAGAATAGATTCACACGAAAGGTTTTGCGCATTTTGAATATCAATGTCTTCATACATAATATGAAGGTCTGAGTTGTTTAGTTTTCCGATAACGATATTCCCTGCGCGATTAGGTTCGCTTATCAATCCCATAACTTCGCCATTCACAAAACTGATCGAAGCAGTGGAGTTGGGGGCACCTTGAATCACTCCCCGATAATGTACATTACTCGAAGTATTGATGATTGTTCCTTGCGGCATCTCAATGATCTTGAAGTCAGGTGTTTTGATGTCGACTCTTACCAGTTCCAATGTGATTTCACTTCTATCTTGTAAAGGAAGCGTTAAACTAAAGGTGTTAACTCTATCGCTTTTCATTGCTGATATAGTTTCAGGATTCAAACTCAAAAGGGTATAGTGAGTTAACTCTGCAGGAAGTGATGCTGTTGGAGAAAGATCTTCGCTTGTTTCAAAGACCGTTCGATCGGTAAACTCTGATCCAATGGATTTCTCAAATTGAACTAAGTCGATAGGTTTGTAGCTCTGCTCTTGACCAAAGCTGAGTCCTGCAAATAAAAGGCAAAGTAAAATCGTAATTTTTGCTTTCATAATAAATAGTAATTAAGTGAGTAATTCTATAGATAATAGCGTTATTTATTATTATCTACTTGTTTTATAGCTTTTTGAAAATAGATAAATAATATCATTTATCCAAATACTAGAGAACGTACTTCGAGAGAGATAGAATCTTAAATGTCTATGAAAGCCGTCGTAATTGCTCTTTTTACTTAAGATGAAGGCATAAAAAAACAGGATTGAGAAAACTCAATCCTGTTTGTATTTTTCGTCACCAATGTAAATAGGTGCTTATATTTTATTCTGCCGCGTCTGCACGTTTTTTGTATTCCATTGCCTTCGCAGAATCTCCAAGATTTCTGTGGATTTGGAACAAAATTGTCAAGACACTTTTATCGTTTGGATATGCAGCAATGTACTTTTCCAATGGAATGAGTGCACGTTTGAAAATATCATCACTTTGCTTGTCTAATTTAGCAAACTTCGCATTTTCATTTGGACCTAGCATTGAAGCCTCTTTCTTTACGGCACTTGCCCATGTTACCAGGTGTGCTCCCAATTGGTATTGAGCGTCTACGTAATCAGGATCAATTTCCAACGCTTTGTTTAACGCTGTTTCAGCCTCTTCATTTTTCCCCAACTCAATCATGATTGTTCCAATCGTGTAGTGCAGTTGCTTGTTGTTTGGATCGCTTGCAATCGCATCGGCCAATGCCTTTTCCGCCTCTGCGTTATTTCCGGCTGCCAAGTGAGTGTTTACTGTTTCCAATAACAATCCTTTATCGGTTGGATTTGTTTTACGCGCTTCAGAAATCAATGCCATCGCTTTGTCCGTTTGTCCAGCATTTCTGTACGCCGTAGACGCGAGTACGTAACATGTTGTTCCGTTGTAACCAGCTTTTGCTGCTTTCTCGTACAATTCAGCTGCTTTCTCGTACTTTTCAACTTTGTCGTAACAAATAGCAGCGTTGTATACTGCCGAAGTATCTAAAAGATCAACACATTCTGCAAATTCAGCTTGACCAAGGTATGCTTCTGCCGCTTGACCGTACATTTCACTTTTATACAAAGTAGAAGCCATTGTGTTCATAGCGATACGGTTACGATCTACCGTTGCAACCACGTCATCTTTGTATTTCTTACCCATTGGGTATGCTTTTTTTAACGCATCTATTGCTTCCTGCATGCCGTTTTCACCAACAGCCATGACTAACTCCATGTCCTGAGTTTGCATTCCAAGTGAAACGATAGAAGAGTAGATTTCACCTTTCAACCACAATGTTTTTTGGTTGTTTTTCGTGTCCTCGTGAGCAGCCGCTTTATCGATGTATTCTTTTGCAGAAAGCAATTTGCTTTTAGCTGTTTCCATGTTTTGGCTTTGCATAGCAGATACAGCTGCGTTGCGTTCCATAGAAGCGGTTGTTTCATTTTTCTTTTGTCCAAAAGCAGTTGTAGTTGACAGTGCGATTACTCCAACTGCAAGGCTCAATTTTGTTAATGACATATTCATTTAATTTGTTTTCAATAATTAGATGCAAAAACTGCAATTATTCCACAGAATCATTTTCAATATCCGTGCCAGTTTCATTTGTGTTCTCTATTCCTTCAACTCCTTCCGCTGTTTCCTCTTCGTCTTCGTCGCTTCTTGGAACACGTGCAACTGCAGCAATTTCTGCTTTTCCTTTCAAGTTGATCAATTTCACACCTTGAGCGGCACGACCCATTGTTCTAATTTGGTCGATGTGCATACGGATAGTGATACCTGACTTGGTGATGATCATCAAATCTTGTTCATCCGTTACGTTCTTGATCGAAAGCAATTTACCTGTTTTATCTGTGACATTCAAAGTTTTCACACCTTTTCCTCCACGGTTTGTGATACGGTAAATTGGCTCATCATCCTCAGGATCGTTGAGATACGTACGTTTTCCATATCCGCGCTCAGATACTACCATCACAGTAGAGTGGATGTCTTCCACGCAGATCATTCCAACTACTTCATCTTCTTCGCTAGCTAATTTGATACCGCGAACACCGGCTGCATTTCTTCCCATCGCACGAACCGTTGATTCGTTGAATCGGATGGCACGCCCACCTGTACTTGCAAGTACAATTTCGTTGCTACCGTTTGTCAATTTAGCTTCTAATAGTTCATCGTTTTCACGGATCGTGATTGCATTAATACCATTAGAACGAGGTCTTGAATATGCTTCGAGCGATGTTTTCTTGATAACTCCTCGTTTTGTTGCCATCACGATGAAGTTGTTGTCTACATATTCTTTATCTGTCAAGTCTTTTACAAGAACGTACGCCTTGATCATATCATCTTGACCAATATTCAATAAGTTTTGGATTGCTCTTCCTTTACTGATTTTACTTCCTTCAGGAATTTCGAATACACGCATCCAGAAACACTTACCACGATCGGTGAAGATTAGGAGGTAGTTGTGGTTTGTTGCTACGAACAATTCTTCTAGGAAGTCTTTATCGCGGGTAGTAGATCCTTTTGATCCCATTCCTCCACGATTTTGGACTTTGTATTCTGCAAGACTCGTACGTTTGATGTATCCTGCATGAGAGATTGTAACAACAACTTCTTCGTCAGGAATCAAATCTTCGATACGCATTTCGCTCGCTGAGTATTCGATACGAGAACGACGCTCATCACCGTATTTATCGCGAACTTGAATTAATTCTTCTTTGATGATTTCCATTCGGCGCTCTTCACGATCCAAAATGTCTTTCAAGTCAGTGATTAACTTCATTAAATCGTCAAACTCTGCACGAAGCTTGTCTTGCTCAAGACCCGTCAACTGACGTAATCTCATTTCGACAATTGCTCTTGCTTGAATTTCTGACAATTCGAAGCGGGCAATCAGTTTTTCACGTGCCTCGTCTGGACTTTTCGATCCTCTGATCAATTTGATTACTTCGTCGATGTTGTCAGACGCAATAATCAATCCTTCTAAGATATGAGCACGTTCTTCCGCTTTGCGGAGTTCATATTTTGTTCTTCGAACAACCACTTCGTGACGGAAATCAATAAAGTGTTTGATCATTTGCTTTAAGTTCAATAACTCAGGACGTCCGTTAACCAAACAGATGTTGTTTACTGAGAATGAGCTTTGTAAAGCGGTATATTTATAGAGTTTGTTTAGAACAACGTTTGGAATTGCATCACGTTTTAATTCGTACACGATACGCATTCCGTTTCTATCGGATTCGTCACGAATATCAGAAATTCCATCAATTTTCTTGTCGTTCACCAAGTCAGCCGTTTTCTTGATCATGTCGGCTTTGTTCACTTGGTAAGGAATTTCAGTAACGATGATTACTTCCTTTCCATTTTTATCTTCTTCGATTTCTGCTTTACCACGCATTACGATACGTCCGCGACCCGTTGTAAGGGCATCCTTCACACCTTCGTATCCGTAGATGATTCCACCTGTAGGGAAATCAGGAGCTTTCACGTACTGCAAAAGTTCCTCCATTTCAATTTCTTTATTGTCTACATAAGCAATCATTCCTTCTACCACCTCAGTAAGGTTGTGTGGAGCCATATTGGTAGCCATACCAACGGCAATACCACTTGCGCCATTTACTAATAGGTTCGGAATCTTTGTAGGGAGAACAGAAGGCTCTTCCATACTCTCATCAAAGTTAGGTCGGAAGTCAACCGTTTCTTTATCGAGGTCAGCGAGCATCTCCTCAGCAATCTTTCTCAATCTTGCCTCCGTATAACGCATTGCTGCAGGGCTATCACCATCAATAGAACCGTAGTTTCCTTGTCCGTCTACTAACGGATAGCGAAGTGACCATGGCTGAGCCATACGCACCATTGTATCATAAACAGAACTATCACCATGTGGGTGGTACTTACCCAACACTTCACCGACAATTCTTGCACTTTTCTTGTAAGGTCTGTTCGAATATACTCCAAGATCTTGCATACCATATAGTACACGGCGGTGTACTGGTTTGAATCCGTCACGGACATCTGGTAATGCTCTCGACACAATCACCGACATTGAGTAGTCGATGTACGCCGATTTCATCTCATCTTCGATGTTAATTTGGATTATTCTTTCTCCGTCTGCCATCCTGTCATTGTTTTATGTTTAGCACGATTTGTGCACAGTAAAATTCAAGCTACGAAAATAGTGATTTGACTTGAATATTCGTAGTGAGATAAAGTGTAATTACTAACAAAAATCTGTGGAAAATAGAGCATAAAAGCCACTTATTAACAATTTTATTCGTTATATATTTGTAAGTGGTGGAAAATGTCCATTTTTACCATAGCCAAAACATAAAGAGATATCAACGTGTATGGAAGCTAAATTTTCACAAAGAGTAAAGGATGTGATCAGTTTCAGTCGGGAAGAGGCATTGCGATTGGGTAATGACTTTATCGGTGTGGAGCATTTGTTGCTCGGACTGATCCGTGAGGGAGATGGTAAAGCAATTGCTGTTTTGAATGAGTTTCATTTGGATTTAAAAATGATTCGCAAGGAGATTGAGCAAAACTTGGCCATGTCCAGTCCTGGAACGGCTAAAAAGATTTCGAACATTCCTTTGGTGAAGCAAGCGGAAAGAGTGTTGAAATTGACATATTTAGAGGCAAAGCTCTACAAAAGTCCAATGATTGGTACAGAGCACTTATTGCTTTCTATTTTGAAAAATGAAGACAATGTGGCGTGCAGTATTTTAAATAAGTACGGCGTGATTTATGAAAACGTAAAAGACGAATTAGAGTCTATGAAAGATGATGTAATTGGGCCAAAAGCTGAGTTCCCAGGAGGAACGGATGAGGAAGGTCCTGCAGGGGAAGAGTCATTCTCTTCTCAGCGAAAAAGCGATCCAAAATCAAAAACTCCAGTATTGGATAATTTCGGACGAGATCTAACAAAAATGGCGGAAGCTGGAAGATTAGATCCTATCGTTGGACGTGAAAAAGAAATTGAGCGTGTGAGTCAGATTCTCTCTCGTCGTAAAAAGAACAATCCAATTTTGATTGGTGAACCAGGTGTGGGTAAAAGTGCGATTGCTGAAGGTTTGGCATTACGCATTATTCAACGCAAGGTATCTCGTGTTTTGTTCGATAAACGAATTGTATCGTTGGACTTGGCGTCTCTTGTTGCGGGAACTAAATACCGTGGACAGTTTGAGGAGCGTATGAAAGCGGTGATGCAGGAAATTGAAAAAAATCCTGATGTAATCTTATTTATTGATGAGATTCACACCATCGTTGGAGCTGGAGGTGCTTCTGGTTCTTTGGATGCATCAAACATGTTTAAGCCAGCATTGGCACGTGGTGAGATGCAAGCAATCGGGGCAACAACTCTTGACGAATACCGTCAGCACATTGAAAAAGATGGTGCGTTGGAGCGTCGTTTCCAAAAAGTGATTATCGAGCCAACAACGGTAGAAGAAACAGTTCAAATCTTGAACAATATCAAGGAGCGTTACGAAGATCACCACTCTGTGCGTTACACGGATGAAGCTTTGGCCGCATGTGTTCGTTTGACAGAACGTTACATTACCGATCGTCACTTGCCAGACAAGGCAATTGATGCATTGGACGAAGTTGGATCACGTGTTCACTTGACAAATATTAATGTTCCGCAAGAGATTTTGGATATCGAACAAAAGATTGAAGACCTCAAGGAGCAAAAGAATGAAGTTATTCGTTCTCAACAATACGAAAAGGCAGCGGAATTGCGCGATAGCGAACGTAAGTTGCAAGAGGAATTAGAGACTGCGAAAACGAAGTGGGAAGAGGAATCGAAAACGAATCGGGTAGAGGTAACTGAAGAGCATGTAGCTCAAGTTGTTTCGATGATGAGTGGAGTTCCTGTAACACGTATTTCGGAGTCTGAAACTGGACGTTTAGCACAGATGTCAGAGGAAATTCAATCGAAAGTGATTGGACAGGATGAAGCTGTGAAGAAAATTGTTCGCGCGATTCAACGTAACAGAGCAGGATTGAAAGATCCAAACAAGCCAATCGGATCGTTCTTCTTCCTAGGACCAACAGGTGTCGGGAAAACGCAATTGGCGAAGGTATTGGCAAAATACTTGTTCGACTCAGAAGATTCATTGATTCGCATCGATATGTCGGAGTACATGGAGAAATTCTCTATCTCTCGATTAGTTGGAGCACCTCCGGGTTACGTAGGATACGAAGAGGGTGGTCAGTTGACTGAAAAGATTAGAAGAAAACCGTATTCTATCGTATTATTGGATGAGATCGAAAAAGCGCATCCAGACGTATTCAACTTGTTGCTTCAAGCTTTGGATGATGGTCACATGACAGATGGATTGGGACGTAAAATCGACTTCAAAAACACGATTTTGATCATGACTTCGAACATCGGAGCACGTCAATTGGCGGATTTCGGAACTGGAGTTGGATTCGGTACTCAAGCAAGAGAAGATCAGAAAGAAGAGCACCAAAATACAGTGGTTCAAAATGCTTTGCGTAAAGCATTCTCTCCAGAGTTCTTGAATCGTATTGACGATATCATCATGTTCAAATCATTGTCACGTGAAAGCATTCACAAAATTATTGACATCGAAATGGATAAATTGGTGAAACGTATCGTTGATTTGGGATACTCTGTAAACGTAACGGATGCAGCGAAGGATTTTATTGTAGACAAAGGATATGACGAGAAATTCGGAGCACGTCCTCTGAAACGAGCAATTCAAAAATACATTGAAGATCCATTGGCGGAACAAATCGTTCAATCAAACTTGAAAGAGGGTGATACGATCAATATCGATTACGAAAAAGATGCGTCTGAATTGAAAATCGGTATCGACAAAGGGAAATCAAAAAAGGCTGAAACAAAGGAGGAGAAGTAGTCTTCAAACTTTGACAGTATATGTTTAATTAAATTATAGAGGACTTTTTCTCTACTTGCACTTGAAGGAGCTTTTCCGGTAACTATCGGAATAAGCTCCTTTTTTTGTTCAAGTATTATTGAGGAAAACTGTTGGCGTTCACTCTTGAGATTCTTTCACAGAAAAGACGACATCTACACGCCTGTTCAAGCTACGATCTCTGGCGGTTCTCTCTGGATATACCAAGGGAACACGATTTCCATATCCTTTGTAGCTGAGTCGGTCTTTTGAAATCCCTTTTTCGACCAGATAATCATAAATTTCTTTCGCGCGGATTCTACTCAATCGTTTATTGTTTTCGCAGCAGACATGTCCTCGAATGTGCGCAGTCAATTCCGAATGCTTCAGAAGTTCGTCGTATAAAGCATGAAGGTCGGGGAGTGTTTCTTCGATCATTACACTGGTTCCTCCTTCAAACAATATGTTGAGAACTAATGGTTCCCGCTTGCTTATTTCCGTTTCAGATATCGTTGGAAATGGCTTTTTCGAGTAATCGACAGCTTCGGGGAGATCGTCGACTTGGCAATAAATATCAATTCGATCCCAGTTGATGGGCGTGAATCGTACATTCAAGCGTTCGCTACCCCAAGAATTAATCGTAATGCGTTTGTTCTTGAACCCCAATAAATCGACGATATGTATAATGCGTGCGTCCGAAAGATGTTTGTTCGAATCAGGCGTGCTGCCTTCAGCGTAGCAGCTCAATTCCACAATATGGATGTTTGTATCACTCAGCGTGGCGCTAAATTCCTGAAGCCTGAGCTGTGAATCAGACGTCAATTCCACCGAATTCTTTTTGAAATAAAAAGACTGCACCTGAATTCCTGCGAAGGAAATAGGCTGCACTGCGATGAGTAGAAGTAGAATAAGCAGAGTTCTCATAGAGAGCCATTTGCTTATAAGCTACGGAGAACTGAAAAAAATGTTCATGTAAATGAATGTTTTAGGGTTGGGAGTGAAGAATTCGTGGAATTTCGATGTGTATTCTATTTCTAATTACTTTAAATAAAATGAACTAAAATCAATTTACATAATATTAATCCATCCATAATCCACGGGTAATTCCTATTTTGCGCCACTCACGTAAACTTGTAAAAAGGTTTTAATCACTATTAACTAACAAAAACAAACAACATGAAAAACGCATTACATATTCTATTCATTCTAGCAGCGATGCTTAGCGGTACTACGCTGAATGCGCAAACGGCTCAAACGCATGTGAATAACATCATTGACCTAACAGATGATATTGACGGAAATGCAAGCGATACCTATGATGCTGCGTACACGCTTTACTATGAGTATTTCACGCTTTCTTCGCCTAATTTGGCTGGATTCAACGCTCAGATTTACAACCTTCAAACAAATGGAGTGCAGATTCACGCGGAAGATTTGATTTACTCAGCTCAGCAAGCCGCTATTTTGGATCCATCATTAGACGTTTCTGCGATCGTTGCGTATGCGAACCAGGTGCAATCGCTTGTAGATGACATTACAGATGAAGCGCAAGATCTTCAAGGGTATATTCAAAATGAAAATGATCAAGCAATTTCAAATTCAATTCAAACAATCTGTCAAGCGTCGAATGCTCAAGTTGATCTAGCAGAGCAAATTTTGGAAGAAGCCGAAGATTTATGGGCACAATTGAATGCTGCTTACAATGTGCGTGTTCAACTTTTGGATAACTGGGGAAACACGTACGACTATGATCAAACTGGATTGCAAGGAGTGTACGCCCAGAATACAGCAACAGGTCAATACATTTACCCAATGCAAGGTGACTTGAGCGGTGAATTAACGAACTTGCCAAATGGAACTTACGTGATCGGATCGTACGATGGTTACTGGGATGGAGCAGGAACAGCAACCATTACTTTGAGCAACGAGCCTGTAGGTGCTGATGGTTACATCGTTGTGACTTTGTCTTATTGGTCGGAATAGTTTTACCAACTACTACACATAAAAAAAGAGTTGTTTTTCGGAATAGCTCTTTTTTTTGTTGGTCATCTAAGCTATTCAAATCAACGCTTTTTAGAGATTCCAACTCCCGTAGTTCTCTTGTCTTTTCGTTCTGTTTCAACGATTACTTGTAATTCTTCCAGTTCTAAATCGTGCCAACTTGGTAATATCGAGTCTGGTTCTCTCGTCGCGAATCCCAAATCTGAAAGTGTAGAAGTTCGTGTTCTTTTCGAAATAGTCGAATTGTGGATAATTAACTGACCACGAAATTTTCTCCGAGTGTTTGGACCAACAGAGGAGCGTGAAAGGCAGACGTCGAAACTGGTAATTTCATCATCTCCTTTATTAGTGAATGCTAATACGCCGAGGCGGTACCAGTAGTAAACATCATTAGGAGATTCGGAATTATCGCTAATTCGTGCTTCACCGAGCAAAGAGATCAAACGTTTCGTGTTCATTGGATAGGATAAAGCCACGCTGTCGTTCAAAATGATCGTAGAATCATTCACTTCGATGCGAGAAATTTTATCCAACTGACTAAAAAGGGGAGTACTCATGAACAGGAAGAGAAAAGAGGCAAGTATTTTCATAATGCAATGTTGATGCGTTAATAGCGCCATTAATGTTGAAGGTTCTTTCTGATGAAGGGAAAACGTCTTTTAATTAACTGAGCGCAGCAAAGCCGAATCCAATAAGAATTACAGCTCCAAACAGAGACAAAGAGACTATTGCACAGATTTTACCGGCACGTACCTTTTTAACAGATGATTCTAAAAATCGATCAGGGTTTGCGTTGTAAATGCGC
>JBFHGY010000013.1:0-17669 GCA_041582905.1 Crocinitomicaceae bacterium
CGCATGTCCAAAATTAATGAATCCCTCGCAGGTTGTCGATCAAATCCTATGGCTTTTGTATCTTTGCGCTTTCTTTTTAACTGAAAAACCAGTTGGTTATGAACTTTAATCCATTAACAACCATTTCCCCAATCGACGGTAGATACCATTCGAAAACAGCAGAGTTGCAACCTTATTTTTCCGAGTTTGGATTGATTAAATACCGCGTAATCGTTGAGATTGAGTACTTCATCGCGATGGTAGAAAGTGGTGTAAACGCGTTGGCAGATTTCCCCAAAGAACGCTACGAAGATCTTCGCGCATTGTGTACGAATTTTTCGGAAGAAGATGCGCAATGGATTAAAGACATCGAAAAGGTGACGAATCACGATGTGAAGGCCGTTGAGTATTTTGTGAAAGATCGAATGAAAGCAATGGACCTTGAAAAGTACCTAGAGTTCGTTCACTTCGGATTAACTTCTCAAGACATCAACAACACTTCCATTCCTCTTTCATTGAAAGAAGCGTTGCAAAACGAATACATTCCACTTTTGGATCAAATTATTGAAAGACTACGTGGATTGAGCATTGAATGGAAAGACGTAGCCATGTTGGCAAAGACACACGGTCAGCCGGCGTCTCCAACTCGTCTTGGAAAGGAAATTCAAGTATTCGTTGAGCGATTGGAAATTCAGAAAGAATTATTGATTCAAGTTCCATTTTCTGCCAAATTCGGCGGAGCTACAGGAAACTTCAACGCGCACCATGTTGCATACGCAGAGAACAATTGGGTTGGTTTTGCCAATCACTTTGTGAATGATATTTTGGGATTATCTAGAAGTCAGACAACTACTCAAATTGAGCACTACGATAACATGGCTGCTTTGTTCGACGGATTAAAGCGCATCAATACCATTTTATTGGATTTGGATCGAGACATGTGGACGTACATCTCTATGGAATACTTCAAGCAGAAGTTGAAAGAAGGAGAAGTTGGTTCATCGGCAATGCCGCACAAAGTGAACCCAATTGATTTTGAAAACTCAGAAGGAAACATCGGAATAGCGAATGCTTTGTACGAGCACCTTGCTTCAAAATTGCCTGTTTCTCGTTTGCAACGTGATTTAACCGATTCTACCGTACTTCGTACGATTGGAATGCCGTTGGCACATACGTTCATCGCTTTTAAATCAACGCTGAAAGGATTGGATAAATTGTTATTGAATGAAGCTGCATTCGCTGCCGATTTAGAAAACAACTGGGCCGTAGTAGCGGAAGCAATTCAAACAATTTTACGAAGAGAAGGATTCCCAAAACCCTACGAAGCATTGAAAGGTTTGACGCGTAAAAACGAAGCGATCACAAAAGAAACTGTTCATGCCTTTGTGGATACGCTAGATGTTTCCGACGACTTAAAAAATGAATTGAAAGCTATTTCTCCGCAGTCCTACACAGGGATTCAATTAGTGGATTAATTCTTGTTCTTTTTCCGTAAATTAGAGGAAAAGATTAGGCACAAAGTGCATTCAGGCATTTACGGTAGGTCATCGAATTGGGTGTAAAGATCCCCAAACCTATTGGTCGCGCATGCATCAAATCACTAAAGCGGGAGCATCAATATGAGAAAAACAACCATTCTATTAACGCTATCAATAGTGTTTTTATGTGCACTTTTTTCGCATTCCCAAACAAATGAACACGCCTCTCCAGATATCAAATGGGGTGAACTCATGCGGAAAAATGGTCAACTTCTCAATTTACTTCCTGTTGATGAAAATACGTTCTACGCCCTCCGCTGGACTGGCGGTCGACTATTAGGTCATTACAAAGTAACGAAGCACGAAAACCTGAAACTGGTTGAAGAATCAAAGGTGAAATTAGTCGCGAATCAAAGCATTGCTAATTTTGAGGGAGCCAGTGTAGTGAATGGCAAGTTTGTCGTATTTCTATCGGATAAGCGAGAAGGAAAGAATCTCTTTTACATGCAGGAGTTTGATGAAAACCTTGTGAAGAAGGAAGATATTCAACTATTGGCAAGCTACGAGCTCGATAGAAAGCAAAAAGCAGGCTCTTTCGAGTTTCGAAAATCTCCCAACGGCAACTATTTTGGTGTAATCTGGGAAATTCCTGGAAAAAAGGATGTCCGTGATAGTTACGGATTCAAAATTTTCGATCTGGATATGCAAGTGATCAACGAAGGAGAATACAAATTGCCGTTTGATCCTGATTTATCCAGAATTCATGAGCACCTCATCTCGAACACCGGAGATTACTTTATCTGTCTTTCTGAATTTGAGAAATCAGAGCGTCGAACACTCTTTTCACCGAGAACGGAATACAAAGCACTACATATCTACCGGATCAACGATGATCTTGGACTTCAAGATTTCACACTTGATCTAGACGGTCGACCCGTTATTGCCTTAGCGATGTCTTCTAATGAAGACAATGTGTTCACGCTCACAGGAATTTACAGCAACACCGATCAATCGGGAGTTGCCGGTGTTTTTTACCAAAAATTAAATCTCGATAAAGAGGAAGTCATTCAAGAAGGTTTTAAAGAATTTGACGAGTCGTTCATCACTCAAGGATGGTCGGAACGGTCTTTACGCAGAGCCGAACGCCGACGCGATCAAGGAAAAGGAGACCCAGAACTATTCAGTTACACGATGCGTGACGTCACTTTTTTGGACGATGGAAGTATCATTGGAACGATGGAGCAATACTATGTTCAAGTACGTTCGAATGGCGATGGTCGCATTGATCAGTCATCCAATATGTATTACTACTATTACAACGACATCATCGCCTACAAAATCGACACAACAGGAACATTCTCCTGGGTGAAGAAGATTGAAAAAGATCAAGTTTCGGTGAATGATGGCGGACCGTACAGTAGTTTCGAAAGTTTTGTGGATAACGGAAGAGTCTACTTTATTTTCAATGATAATCAGGAAAACTACGATGAATCAGGAAATTTTACAGATCCTGAACGCTTGTATTCTGCGAACTACAGCCGACGTAGAAACGCTGTTGCTTTGGCAAGTATCGATATTGAAACAGGCGATTTGCAGCGAACCAGCTTCCTCGAACGACAAAAAAGCAACACGCTCGTGATTCCGAAATTATTCTCTGTCAATTACCGATCGGGAGAACTAATCATTTATTCGGTAGCTGGAAGAAAGGAAAAAATTGGAGTCGTTGACTTGAAGTGACTCTCTTTTCTATTGGGAAATAAAAAAGGACAACCCAACCGAAATTGGATGTCCTCACCTCTCAATTTTTACAGAACTATTCTTCTGTGAATAACACTCTAGCCAATCCTCCTGCCAATAAAGCGCCAACAATTGGAGCAACAATAAATAACCAGAGTTGTCCTATCGCCCAATCTCCGACAAAAATTGCCTGACTTATACTACGAGCAGGGTTAACCGAAGTGTTTGTAACAGGAATACTAATCAAGTGAATCAGCGTTAAGCACAATCCGATAGCTAGTCCCGCGAACCCCGGTGAAGCTTTTTTATGCGTAACTCCCAGAATGACCAATAAAAAGAAGAAAGTCATAACCATCTCCGTGATAAATGCCGCCATCATGTTGTATTCACCTGGAGAATGGTCACCATATCCATTTGCAGCGAATCCGCCGATTTCTGCAACATCTACTCCAGTTACGATTGCATACAAAACGCCTGCACCAGCAATCCCTCCGAGAATTTGCGAGCCAATATAAGGTAAGAGTTCTTTTGCTTTAAATCTTCCTCCGATCCAAAGACCGATAGATACCGCGGGGTTTAAATGAGCTCCAGAAATAGCTCCAATTGCATACGCCATCGTAACTACTGTTAACCCAAACGCCAATGAGATACCGAGTACTCCAATTCCAGATCCAGCGAGCACTGCGCTCCCACATCCACCCAGAACAAGCCACATTGTCCCTAGAAATTCTGCTGTTAGTTTTTTTGTCATTTGAAATAGTTTTTAGTTCATGACAAATTACTTCAAGCCACTTCTACCACCAACCAATCAATGACATATTCGACAGGCGCACAGATATTTAGGACAGCCTGCTAAAATCCTTCCAGAAATCAGGATAACTTTTCGACACTGCTTCTGCCCCATCAATGCTAGTTTCACCTTCAATCATTGAGGCTGCAATAGCTAGGCACATAGCAATTCGGTGATCGCTGTGAGCATCAACCTGAGCAGCATTTAAGTTTGAACCACCGTGCACAACCATTGTATCTTCCTCTTCGTTAAGGTCTATTTTCAATCCAAACTTGGCAAACTCTGTTTGAAGCGCTACTCCTCGATCACTTTCTTTAATTTTCAATCGGTGAAGTCCTGAAATAGTCGAAGCTCCATCACAAAATGCCGCGAGCGTCGTCAAAGCAGGAAAGAGATCAGGGCAATGCGTAGCATCCGCTTGAAATGCTTTTCGATTCTCTCCGTTCACCTCCACAGTGGTTTCTGAAATCGACACTGTGCAATTGGCGTCTTCCAAAATGGATAGAAGGGCCAAATCCGCCTGAGCACTTTGCAAATACAATCCTGAAATCGAAATGGGATGTCCCAAAGCAGCAGCCACCAACCAATAACTCACCGAACTCCAATCTCCCTCTACGGTGTAGGAATCACATTGATAGAACTGCCGACCTTTGATCGAAAACCGTTCAAAGTTTTTATTCTCAACATCAATACCGAAGCTCTTCAATGTATTCAGCGTCATTTGCACGTAAGGAATGCTCTTCAGATTATGCACAATGATTGTGGAATCTTCTTGAATCAACGGCAGTGACATCAGCATTCCCGACAAAAATTGAGAGGAAGCACTTCCATCAATTTCGACAATACCCCCGTGCATTCTTCCATCAACGGTAATTGGTAGAAAACCATCGTTACTCGTTACGCGCACTCCCATTTGCGTGAGATGTTGCTCAAAAAACAACTGTGGTCGCTTCAACAAGGAGCCTTCACCCGTAATCAAAAAATGTCCTTTTTGTCCAGCACAAACACCTGTAATCAAACGCATACCCAAGCCACTTTCTCCTGCATTCAACTCCGCTTCTATGGGAAAACGTTGGATTCCACGAATCTCATACGAATCATCCGGGAGAAGTTGCACATGGGCGCCTAGCTCCGAAATATTTCGCAACATCGCCATTTCGTCATCACTTTTACCAATGCCCGATATTCGCGTTGTTCCTGTACTTAATCCCGCAGCAAGTATGGCCCGTTGACCATCACTTTTTGAAGCGGGAGCATTAATTTCACCTTTCAATACACAAGAGGAAATCGTCTTAATCATTGGAATCTTTTTCTGTATTCATAACCTTGGTTTGATGTCGAATTGATTCTTGGTGAATCGCATCCATCATTTGCCGAACGAACTGCTGTGTTAAACGGTAATCTCCCCGTTTTTCAATGCGCGACGCAATTACTCGTTGCCAATGCTCTTGTTGTAAAATGGTGATGTTATTCTCACGTTTCAACTGCCCTACTTCTTCACTCAACTCCATTCGAGCACCCAAAATTTCGAATAGTCGATCGTCCAAAATGGAAATCTTCGTTCTCAATTCTTTCAGTACGACTTGTAAGTCTTCGGACACCTCCACCGACCTCATGACCAACTGACATAAAATATCCGACAAACCATCTGCCGTTACTTGCTGTGCCGCGTCAGACCATGCTTCATCTGGATTTGGATGCGTTTCAATCATCAAACCTTCGAAATCCAAGTCCATCGCTTTTTGACTCACTTCGAGGAGTAAATCGCGTCTACCTGTAATGTGACTTGGATCGCAAATAATGGGCAAATCAGGACGTTCCTCCTTCAAGCCAATCGGAATTTGCCAGTTGGGAACATTGCGGTATTTAGGATGTTTGTACACCGAGAAACCACGGTGAATCGCTGACAAATCTGTAATTCCAGCCTTTTCAAAACGTTCAAAAGCACCCAACCACAAATTCAAATCGGGATTTACTGGATTCTTGATCATTACAGGGATATCCACACCTTGCAAAGCATCCGCAATCTCTTGTACCGCAAAAGGATTCACAGTTGTTCTTGCTCCGATCCACAAGACATCAATTCCTGCTTTCAGCGCAGCTTCTACGTGCTTTTTATTGGCGACTTCGGTAGTTGTTTGAAGATTCGTTTCTTTCCCCGCATTGACCAGCCATGGTAATGCAATCTCTCCCAAACCTTCAAAACTGTTTGGGCGCGTTCGAGGTTTCCAAATTCCAGCACGCAACAATTGAACAGCGTCATTTTTCGCAATTTGTTTACAAATTGACATTACTTGTTCTTCACTTTCCGCGCTGCATGGACCTGCCACAACGAATGGTCGATCTCCACGTCTAATCTTCTCTGCTAACTTCATCTTTCTTCTTCCTTAAAGGTACTTTTTTTCATAAAAAAATCCTGACGATTCGCGTCAGGATTCTCAAATGTATGGTGCAAAATAGTTGTCCGAACGCCTAGTTGATACTATCGTTCCATTGCCAGCTATTTACCTTGTAATTTGTCATTTCGACTACAAAGGGAGAAAAAAAAATGAAATAAACCATTGTTTTTCTGAAAAATTATTTGTGATATTTGTGCCGATGTACAAAACAACTCAACATACAAATTGGTGGTGGCACTCAACGAATCGTTGGTGTGCGTGGCGTTAATTTGTAGTTTCCCATAATATTCACGAGCGGTTCGTTTTTCTACGAGCCGCTCTTTTTTTTACATCATTTTTCAATTTATATTTCATGTTTATCCATTCTCATTTGAGTCAATTCTCAGCAGACATTTACACACCTGTAGAGTTGTACCTCTCCCTCAGACATCACTTTCGTAAGGCATGCTTACTCGAGAGTAACGATTATCATTCCCGACAAAACAGCAAGTCATTTATTGGCTGCGAACCGCTCGTCGAAATGCGTTTAGAAAATGACGCTTTCACGATCCAATCAACAGATCACAGGGAAGAAATAGCCATCAATCCACAAAAATCGCTCGCCGAGCAAGTACAAGAAATTCTGGATCGTTTTCAATTTGAAGAGAAACAGTTTAACGGCTTCTTCGGTCGTATGAATTTCGAATTCAACCTGAAAGATGAAACGCACATTCAGAAAACCGCGCGAGAAGGTGACCTACCCGATTTACACCTTTTCATCTTTCGGTACTTGATCGTGATAGATCACTTTACTTCGGACGGGTACTTACTTGAAAATTCCTCTTCTCCTCTCACGGAAACCACAGAAATCTACGACCTTTTCCAAAAGAACAGTATTGTTCAGTTGCCTTTCGAGACGGTAGGTGAAGAAATAGCTCACTTCAGTGACTCTGAATTTTCAGAACTCGTTCAACAGGGAATTTCTCATTGCGAACGCGGCGATGTGTTTCAGTTGGTATTGTCCAATGAATTTCGTCAGCCTTTTTTCGGGGATGATTTCCAGGTGTACCGCGAGCTTCGTCGTTTGAACCCTTCTCCCTATTTGTTTTACTTCGATTTTGAAACGTACCGACTCTTTGGATCGTCTCCCGAAGCACAACTTTTGGTGAATGACGGGAAAGCAGAAATTCACCCAATTGCCGGAACTGTTCCTTTGACAGGAAACGAAGAAGTTGACGACAACGCACTTCAATTTCTTTTGGCAGATGAAAAAGAGAATGCGGAACACACCATGTTGGTTGATCTAGCTCGAAATGATTTGAGTCGCGATTGTTCGCAGGTGGTCGTTGAGAAGTATAAGGAAGTACAGCATTTTAGTCATGTCACGCACCTCGTCTCAAAAGTATCAGGACAGCTCAAAGAGAAAAATGCCTTTGAAGCTTTATGCCATTCCTTTCCTGCTGGAACACTTTCGGGAACCCCCAAACCCAAAGCACTTGAACTTATTCAGCAATACGAAGGAGACAATCGAAATTTTTACGGAGGAGCAATTGGCATACTTGGCGCATCGGGCGATTTGAATACCGCGATTGTTATCCGAAGTATTTTGAGTCAGAATAGCACCTTGCATTACCGCGCAGGAGCAGGAATTGTCTTGGATTCCGACCCCGAACGAGAAACGCAAGAAGTACATCATAAACTGAGAGCACTGCGGACAGCCATTGAACGCGCAGAAAAAGTGGGGCTTCCTTCTCAAAACTTAGCACAATGAAACACATTACCGTTATCAATAATTACGATTCTTTCGTATTCAACTTGGTCCGCTATCTGGAGGAAAATAACTGTCAGGTGTACGTGCAACGCAACGATGAAATTGATCACTCCATTTTGGAAAAATCGGATGCTCTTGTCCTTTCACCTGGACCTGGAATTCCATCAGAAGCAGGAGATTTGCTACATATTATAGAGCGCTATTCCTCCACAAAACCCATTCTTGGCGTCTGTTTGGGACATCAAGCCCTAGCGGAATACTTTGGAGGAACGTTGATTCAGTCCAAGCGAGCCATCCATGGCAAACAATCCCGAATTGAGGTCGACACATCGAGTCCTGTTTTTGCATCACTTGATCCACACATAGAAGTAGGCAGGTATCATAGTTGGCACGTCGACAAGCTCTCCGATGATATGCATGTCACGGCTAGTTTGCCAACAGGTGAAATCATGGCCATTGAGCATCGTTCTCTTCCCATTTACGGCGTTCAGTTTCATCCTGAATCGATTCTAACTCCAACGGGAAGAACAATTATTTCGAACTGGTTAAACACAACAACATGAATTCCATCCTACATAAATTATTACGCCATGAGCACCTCTCGTTTTCCGAGGCCAGGCAACTCATTTTTTCTATCGAAGAGGAAGCTTTTCCTTCGGAAAGGATCAGTGGAATGCTGATGATCATTCAGATGAGAGGAGCTCAACTTGAAGAAATGCGCGGTTTTCGATCCGCATTAATTGAGCTCTCACGTGCCATAGAACTCGACTCCGAACATGCCATTGATTTGTGCGGAACGGGAGGTGATGGTAAAAACACCTTCAACATTTCCACAACGACTGCTTTTGTACTCGCTTCTATGGGCAAAAAAGTCATTAAACATGGGAATTACGGTGTTAGCTCACTGTGTGGATCATCTAACGTATTGGAAGAACTCGGCATTGTTTTCACCTCGGATGAAGGCGAGCTACAACGTCAATTGGATCAACAAAACATCTGTTTTCTTCATGCTCCACTCTTTCACCCAACGATGAAAAAAGTTGCTCCGATTCGAAAGAGTCTGGGTGTTCAAACCATTTTTAATAATCTGGGGCCACTGATCAATCCAGCGCAACCAAAGTTTCAATTAACGGGAACGTATTCATTGGAACTAGCCCGTATGTATCAGCACATTTTAAGAACAGAACGTACCAACTATCGCGTTGTCTATGGAATGGATGGGTTTGATGAAGTATCCCTTACCGATGACACGCGCGTGTTCGGAGATCTTACGGATACCGTTGTCAACGCGCATACTTTTGGCACCGATCCGCTCCAGCTTCCTTCGATAAAAGGAGGAAATAGCATTCGCGAAGCAGCAGAAATCATGCGCTCTATTTTGGATGGACGAGGAACTCACGCTCAGACCTCCGTAGTAGCCGCTAATACAGCTCTTGCACTACAATTATATCATCCATCGGCTTCCCTTGATGAACTTTACACGGAAGCATTCGATTTTATCCAAACAGGAAAAGCACGACTCAGCGCTTCACCTTCAACAACAATGTATTTATGAAAATTCTCGATCAAATTATCGTCACCAAGCAAAAGGAAGTCGAGTTCCTAAAGAATAATTTTAGTTATTCCGACTTTGAATCTCAACCTTATTTTGAGGCAAAAACTATTTCACTCAGCGAACGACTACGTGCTTCCGAGTTTGGCATTATCGCAGAAATCAAACGGAAATCACCGAGTGCAGGAATGATTCGTGAAGAATTGAATCCCGTGGACCAAGGAACACTTTACGAATCCAGTGGAGCAGCTGCGATCTCGTGTTTAACTGACCACTTTTATTTTGGAGGATCCATCGATGATCTCACAGCACTCAAGAAGGTAGTTTCCATTCCCGTTTTACGAAAAGAGTTCATCATTGATGAAATTCAGTTGTTTGAATCGAAAGCAGCAGGAGCGGACGTGGTGTTATTGATCGCCGAAGCTTTATCCAAGGAAAAAGCATTGCACTTGACCATTATGGCACAATCTCTCGGCATGGAAGTCATCATGGAATGTCACAGCTACAATGAATTGAAAAAAGTGAATGATCTGGTGGATATCATCGGAGTGAACAACCGCGACTTACAGGCTCAACAAACGAACATTCAAACTTCATTTGAGCTCCATAAGTTCATTCCAGAAGGGAAATTGTGCATTTCCGAATCCGGAATTCGTTCAAAAGAAGACATTCTCCAATTGGCCGAAACAGGATATCACGGAGCACTGATCGGTGAATACATTTTAAGTCAAACTGACCCCACAAAAGCCATCCAGGAACTTCAATTCAAATCATCGAAACTATGTTGATCAAAGTTTGCGGCATGCGCTCACCACAACAAGTACAGGAGGTTGAGGAACTTGCTGATTATGTCGGCTTCATTTTTTATGAAGGGTCAAAACGCTTTGTAGAGCACACTCCAGCGGTTCATCGAGCGAAGAAAGTAGGTGTTTTCGTAAATGCCTCGATCGAAGTCGTTCGTCGAGCAATTGAACAACATTCCTTGAATACGGTTCAGTTACACGGAGATGAAACGCCCGAATTCTGTGGTGAGCTTCAGCGTGACGTTGAAATAATCAAAGCATTTGGTATTGATCCGCATTTCTCTTTTGACGAAACGAAGCCTTTTGAGGACCTAGTGGATTTTTTCCTCTTCGACACTCGAACTTCTGGCTACGGCGGATCAGGCAAACAATTTGATTGGTCCATACTTTCGAATTATCATGGGAAAATCCCTTTTCTTTTAAGTGGAGGAATCAATCCAAACTCACTCACGGCCATTCAAGCACTGCGACACAAAAAAATGGTCGGAATCGATTTGAACAGCGGATTCGAGCGAGCACCTGCGGACAAAGACATCGAAGGTCTATCTGCATTCATTCATCAATTGAAACATACACAATGAAAACAGCAACATTACCGGACGAAATGGGATTTTATGGCGAATTTGGTGGAGCCTTTGTCCCAGAGCTATTACGTCCGAACATCGAAGAACTGACGCATGCCTTTCGTGAAGCGCAACGAGATTCTTCCTTTCACAATGAGTATCTCTCTTTGTTAAGAGATTACGTCGGACGTCCTACTCCTTTGTATCACTCCACAAAACTAAGTGAGAAACACGCTTGCACCATTTATTTAAAACGGGAAGATCTCAATCATACTGGAGCTCATAAAATCAACAATACCATTGGGCAAATCCTCTTGGCAAAATCCATGGGCAAACAAACGATTGTTGCAGAAACAGGAGCTGGACAGCACGGCGTAGCCACGGCAACAGCTTGCGCTCTTATGGATATGGAATGTATTGTTTTTATGGGGGAAGTAGACATGGCAAGACAAGCTCCGAACGTCCAACGCATGGAATTTCTAGGCGCCAAAGTTGTACCCGCAAAAAGTGGAAGTCGTACCTTGAAAGATGCAACGAATGAGGCCATTCGATTCTGGATCAATCATCCTGAAGCCTACTATTTGATTGGCAGTGTGGTTGGACCTCATCCCTACCCTGAGATGGTGGCGTATTTTCAGTCCATTATTTCCGAAGAAATGAAAGTTCAACTCACCGAAAAAACAGGCTCTTCCTTTCCTACAAAAGTAATCGCATGTGTAGGTGGAGGAAGTAACGCCGCTGGTGCATTTTATCACTTTTATGAAGCGGATCAAGTGGAACTAGTCGCTGTAGAAGCCTCAGGAAAGGGACTCGAATCTGGAGCATCTGCCGCGACTTCCATTCTTGGAACACCTGGTGTGTTACATGGAAGCATGACCTTATTAATGCAAGATGATTACGGTCAGGTGACCGAGCCCTATTCCATTTCGGCAGGATTGGATTACCCAGGAATTGGGCCTCTACATGCCCACAGCATTCGTTCAGGAAGAACAAAAGCCATTTCCGTGAGCGATGAACAAGCATTAGCTGCTGCAAAAGACCTTTCACAAACAGAGGGAATCCTCCCAGCTTTAGAAAGTGCGCATGCCCTTGCTGCTTTGGACCTGATTGACCTCCAACCTTCAGATGTGGTCGTTGTGAATTTATCAGGACGGGGCGATAAAGATTTGTCCACTTATCTTCAACATTTTTCAAACGAACAAGCATGAATCCATTCAAACAAGAACACAAACAACTCAGCATATTTATCACCGCTGGATATCCCGATTTGGAGAGTCTGCCCAATCAACTTTCACTTCTTGAGGATCATGGTGTCGACTTCATTGAGGTAGGAATTCCCTTTTCTGATCCGATGGCAGATGGTCCAACCATTCAAAAAACGAGTGATATTGCACTAAAAAATGGGATGAATCTCGACCTACTTTTTGATCAACTTCGCGAACGAAATTCCACCGTTCCTATTGTGTTGATGGGCTATTTGAACCCAGTTATCGCCTATGGACTCACTCGTTTTCTCAAGGCATGTTCCGAAGTGAATGTGGCCTCGGTAATTCTTCCCGATATGAGTCTTGAAATTTATGAGCGTTTCTATCAAACAGCATTTGAAGAATATGGTGTTACTCCAAGCTTTCTTATCACCCCAAGCACTGGTGCAGATCGAATAGCAAAAATTAGCGAAACATGTCGAAATAGCTTCGTCTATCTTGTTTCATCGAATGCCACAACAGGCAAGAATATTTCATTCGACCAAGATCAGACTTCTGACTTCCATCGTATCCAATCTGCCTGTGGAACCACTCCTTTGTTTATGGGATTCGGCATTGATTCAAAAGAAAAAGTAGATTACGTCCACAGTGTTTGTGATGGCGCCATCATCGGGTCTGCTTATTTGAAAGCACTGGAAAAAGGTACCGAAGTTCAGTTTCTTCAGTCATTGCGAACGCCTCAACGAGTTTAATCAATAACCAGTCGAAGTATCGCGTTTTCGTTACTCGCAGTAATTTCGAGGAAGTACACTCCAGAAGGATAATCCACGAATAGTTTGATCAACTCTTTGTTTTGATACTCGTTGACTTGGAGCAATCTTCCTCTGGCATCTCTCATGGTTACTGACACTTCGCTCTTGACATCTCCCAGATCGATACTAAACTCTCCATGCGATGGGTTTGGATACAACGAAATCGTTTCCAAGAAATGCTGATCTATATCGGCATTATCGACCGTAACACACAGCGATGTATCCGAACAATTGTTCAATGAAATCACTACGGCGTAATCGCCATTGACAGTTGCAATAAATTCTTGTCCTGTTTCACCAACAATAGGTGCACCGGTCGTACAATTGATCCATTCGTATGTTCCTCCGTTTGCATTACTTGACGTAAGTACATTATCCGTTTGGAAGATGTTTGCATTCACCGTTGTAATAGTCAAATCAAGAGTGACAAGAGAATCACAACCAGCTTGACTCTGTAGCGTTGTTGAATACACACCCGAATTCGTGTATGTTTGTCCATTCGCGGACCACACGTAGCTCTCACATGCCGAAATTGTTTCCGAAGAAGATGTAGTACCTGCAATACTCAAGTTCAAGGTTATGACAGAATCACATCCCAAAGAATTCGTCAATGTTGCCGAATAGGTTCCACTGTTGGTATAGGTTTGACCATCTACCGGCCAGAAATAAGATTCACACGCCGCAATTGTTGTAGAGGATGAAGAAGGTGTTCCGATGCTCAAATTCAAGGTGTAAATTGAATCGCAACCATTTGCTCCCACAAAGTTCGCTGTGTACGTTCCTGAATTCGTATACGTATTTCCATTTACGCCCCACGTGTAACTACCACATGCCCCCACTGATGTCGAACTGGAGAACCCGCCATTAATCGTTAAGTTCAGTGTCAATGTACTATCGCAACCTGCCGTATTTGGGATTATCGTAGTGTACGTTCCTGAGTTTGAATAAGTCATGCCGCTTGCAGACCAGAAATAACTTCCACACGCTGTTGTACTCGTTGTTGATGACGTTGGCGTGTTAATCGTCAAGTTTAAGGTTACTGTCGAATCACAACCAGCAGAACTCAGAACAGTTGCACTATATGATCCACTTGATACATACGTATTCCCATCCAACGCCCATGTGTACGGTCCACAGGCATTCACATTTTGAGTAGTTGACGAACTCGACGCAATTGTCAAATCGAGATTCGCTGTGGAATCGCAACCGTTAGTTGTAAATCCAGTGACAGAGTACATTCCAGAACTTGTATACGTTTGACCGTTTACAGGCCATGTATAACTTCCGCAGGCTGTAATAACATCTGTTGTGCTATATCCGTAATCGAGTGTTAAGTTGAGCGTAAGCACACTATCACACCCCAAGATATTCGTTAAGGTTGAAGTATACGTTCCACTTGCTGTATATGTAACTCCTGTTTCGGACCAGAAATAACTATCACACGCTGTAATGTTTTCTGAACTCGCCGAACCATTCAAGATCGTTAGGTTGAGTGTTACGACAGAGTCACAGCCCGCCGCATTCGGAATCGTTGCAAAATAAGTTCCACTCGATGCGTAAGAATTTCCGTTGAGTGGCCACGTATATAGATCACATTCTGTAATTGAAACAGAAGCCGTTGAACTCGTCGTAATCGATAAATCCAAATTCAAAATTGAATCACAACCCTGAGCCGTCACAAACGAAGCCGTATAGAAACCGCTCGTAGTGTACGTCATTCCATTTGCTGGCCAGAAATAGGAATCACACGATGAAATCGCTTCTGTATTCGTATAATCACTTCCAAGCGAAAGATTCAGTGTTACGACACTATCGCATCCTACAGCATTCGTAAATATTTCCGTGTACACTCCCGAAGATGTGTAGGTCATTCCATTCGTAGGCCACGTATAGCTATTGCAAGCTGTAATATTCTGAGTCGAGCCAGAACTACTCTTAAGCGTCAAGTTTAATGTGATTGTAGAATCACATCCACTAACGTTTGGAATGGTTGCGAAATACGTTCCTCCAGAAGTGTACGTATTTCCATCCACTGACCAGAAATAAGTATCACAAGCCGTTACATTTTGCGTTGCACTTGAACTGCTGTTGATGACCAAATTCAAGTTAACAATCGAATCACATCCCTGAGGTGTGGTTAGCGTAGCGGTGTATACTCCACTCGTTGTGTACGTTGTTCCGTTCGCAGTCCAGAAATAGCTATCACACGCCGAAACATTCAAGGTTGTATTGGTATTTTGTCCTAAGTTCAGATTCAATTGGATGATACTATCACAGCCCGACACATTCGTATAGGTCACAGCGTAAATACCACTACTTGAATATGTTGTTCCGTTCTCGGCCCAGAAATAACTTCCACATGCATTCACGTTTTGAACAGACAAATCGCTTGAGTTGATTGTGAGATTGAGCGTAAGAATCGAATCGCAACCCGCGGCATTCGGAATGGTATCCAGATACGTACCAGAAGAAACATAGGTTAATCCGTTGAGCGGCCATGTATATGCATCACATGCCGTCACATTCTGAACAGATGTTGAATTGTTCAAAATCGTCAAGTTGAGCAAATGCGTTGAGTCACATCCCACTGCATTTGTTGCTGATAAGGCATAGGTTCCACTCGATGTATATGTCACGCCGTTCACTGGCCATAGATACGATTCACATGTTGTAATCGTCGTTGTGTTCAAGTAGCTGTTGTTGATGGTCAAATTCAAGGTGATGATACTATCACAACCGATTGAATTCGGAACTGTTGCGGTATAATTTCCAGCTTGCGTATATGTCGTATTGGTTGCTGACCAGAAATAAGAATCACACGCACTTACATCGACACTGCTCGTCGTGGCAGTACTAATTGTCAAGTTCACGGTAATTACGCTATCACAACCTGCGGCATTTGGTATCGTATCCAAATAGGTTCCAGACGAAGTCCAAACGTAATTGCCGCTTGGAGAAACGAGAGAATCACATGCCCCAACGGCAATTGTTGCAAAGGTATTTGGTACAATCGTTAAGTGAATTGTCAACACAGAATCACATCCATTTGCATTAAGTATCGTATCGGAATAGGTTCCTGAACTTGTGAATATTGCACCCGATGGAGCAGTATACGCATCACAGGCAGTCTCATTGATGGTACTAAAGGTTGCTGTGTTAACCGTCAGGTTAATCGTGATAATTGAATCGAAGCCATTCGCATTGACCAATGTATCGATATACGTTCCTCCAGCGGTATAGGTCTCGTCACCACTTGGCACCGTGTACGAAGAACCTGCACAAATCTGTGGATCAATCGTTGTGTACGTATTGCTATCCAACACATTCACTACATATTGGAAAGGAGTGCTCCACACGTTATCATCTCCTTTTACGCGAAGATTAAACAAGTGAACACCGATTGAGGTAGGCGTTAAGGTATTCGCAAAAAGATCTTCTACTGCCTCATTTAGGTTTCCATCCAATGCAAAAATTGGAGAACCATTCCCTACACCTGGATCTGTATCCCAGAAATATTCCGCCTGAACGACCTGAATATTTCGAGAAATCAACGTTGGAGTGAATACGTTCACGGTATGAGAAAACGTACTACTCCAGGTGTTATCTAATCCTTTTACACGGAGATTGAACGTGTGGATTCCACTTGAAGGACTGGCCACTGAGCCATCGAATAACTGTTCTAGCGCTTCATCTAGGTTTCCATCGAGCGCGAGAATAACTGCTCCATTTCCTACTCCTGGGTCCGTATCCCAAAAATATTCTGCTTGAACAACGCGCAAATCTCCGGTACTCAACGTTGGAGTATTCACATTGATAACGTATGAAAAAACAGGACTCCATCCATTGTCAAATCCCTTTACACGCAGATTGAACGTATGGATTCCCATTGATGGAATGGAAACAGAGCTATTGAATAAATTCTCCACAGCTTCGTCTAGGTTTCCATCGAGCGCGAGAATTGTTGTTGCATTTCCTGCTCCCGGATCCGTATCCCAAAAATATTCCGCCTGAATCACTTTTACATCACGCGAAACAACATTGGTATTGAAAATATTGACCGTATGCGAGAAAACGTTACTCCAGGTATTATCGAATCCTTTTACACGAATGTTGAATTTATGCAGTCCTGCGCTTGGAAGTGTTGACGCATTATCGAATAGTGCTTCAATTGCTTCATCTAAATTCCCGTCTAGAGCCAAAATTGGAGTGGCCATTCCGACTCCTGGATCTGTATCCCAAAAGTATTCGGCTTGAACCACTTTTGCATCTCTCGAAGAAATCGCTTGATTGTAAATGTTAACCGTATACGAAAAGGTATTGCTCCATGTGTTTTCTAATCCTTTCACACGGATGTTGAAGGTATGTATTCCACTTGAAGGAAGAACTGTTGCGTTATTGAACAGTTTTTCAATGGCTTCGTCTAATGCTCCATCTTCGGCGAGAAGTGCGGTGCCGTTTCCTTGTCCAGGATCCGTATCCCAGAAATACTCGGCCACCGTGATTTGTTGTCCAACAGCAAGCTGCACGACAAGCGTCATCACAAAAGCGAATATGTATTTGAATTGCTTCAAGCCGATTTTCTTTCGATGTTAATCAACAAG
>JBFHGY010000014.1:0-16579 GCA_041582905.1 Crocinitomicaceae bacterium
GCGCTCAAAATGCTTCTTTGTAGCGTATCACGTTTGAAGTTTCTAAACAATTCATTGTAGCGTGGACCGCCTTCCCATTTAGAAAGCTTCCAAGCTTCTAATTCTGTCATGTTGTTATCCAACGCACGGTTATCGCTTGGTCCGTAGATGTATTTCGCTTCCTCACGAATCAAACGCTCAGCAGGTACACTTCCGCTTGCTTCGATGTAATCTACAGTACCGTTTTTCAAATAGTCAATTAATTCTTCCCACGTTCCAGCGTACACGCCGTTACGTTCTTGGTATTTCTTTTGGATGAATACAACATCTTGCAAGTTTTGTTTTGCTGTTGTTTCGAGTAATTTATTTCGCTCTTGAACCGTGATTTCGTCACTTACTTCATCCCAAGAGAACCAAAGTGTAATAATTCCAGCAGCACCTGCCAAAATTCCAAAGATCATCAAAAGCAAGGTCTTCGCTTTCCCAGAGCTATACAATAAGCTCAAACCTCCTGCTATGAACATAAGAATGGAAGACGTCATAAATAGGGGGCCTTGTTCTTTCGATATTCCAATACCTAGGAGTGTAATTCCGAGAATTAGTAATAATACAGGAACGGAGTATTTCTTGAAAAGAACTGAAAAATTGTTTGTCATGATTATCTCTTTACTTTTACAGTTAACAAATCTACAATTTTTTCAATTCTACGGACGGTGCATACACTACTTTTTTTTAACCGTTCAATCAACCGTTGGAACAATTGGTTTTTGTGAGGAAGAACAAGGGGATGGAAGAGCCGAAAACAACATTTTACACAACGATACTGGAATATTTTGGTCTTGAACCGAATGAAGGGCAGCAAGGTTTGTTTGTAGCGTTAGAGAATTTTGCTCGCCAAAAGGAGGGGAGACAGTTGTTTATTTTAAAGGGATATGCAGGAACTGGAAAAACGTCTGCTTTAGGTGCTTTCGTCCAAGCATTGAATCATTATAAAGTAAAAACAAAGTTGATCGCTCCAACTGGACGTGCAGCAAAAGTGTTTAGTCATAAGTCTGGACAAGATGCTATGACGATCCATAAAATGATCTACCGCCGAAAATCAAAAGTCGATTTAGGTTCGCCTATCAGTTTGCAGCCAAATTTGTTCAAGAATACCTTTTTTATTGTGGATGAAGCTTCGATGATTGGTGACTACACGATGCAAAAAGATGGATCAATCAGTTCCCGGAACCTGTTGGATGATTTATTCGAGTTTGTGTATTCCGGGGGTGGATGCAAATTGATTTTGATGGGAGATGATGGTCAGTTGCCTCCTGTGGGAAGTGATACGTCGCCTGCTTTGAGTGAGGAGTATTTGAAACATCAGTATTTTGACTTGACGATTACGACCTATAAATTAAGCGACGTTGTTCGTCAGGCTCAAGATTCGGAAATTTTAAGGAATGCAACGCGACTGAGAAACACGCAATGGGTCGATTATCCAAAGTTTGAAATCAAAGCCAAATCGGATTTGTTTCGCATCAACGGTTCGGAGTTGCAGGAAGAATTGGAATCGAGCTTTTCCAATGTTGGACAAGAGGAAACAATCGTCATTACACGTTCGAATAAGAATGCAAACTTGTACAATCAGCAGATTCGCGGAAGGATTTTATGGTACGAAGAGGAATTGTGTTCGGGTGATTTTTTGATGGTGGTGAAAAACAATTATTTCTGGATGGGTGATGACAACCGAATGGGATTTATCGCCAATGGGGAAATTGTCAAAGTCCGAAGGATCTTGAAGCGCGAAGACATCTACGGGTTCGAATTTGCTCGCGTAAGCGTGGAATTTGTTGATTATGTCGATTTGGGGGAAGTGGAATTGGTGATTCACACAGAATCGCTGATGTCAGATGGTCCCGCACTTACGCGTGATCGCATGAAGGAATTGTTCTACGAAATTGAACGTGATTATGCGCACCACCGAAACAAAAAAGAGCGCTACGAAGCCATTTTGGCTGATCCTTATTTCAATGCTTTGCAAGTAAAGTACGCGTATGCCGTTACGTGTCACAAATCACAAGGTGGACAATGGGCACATGTGTACATCGATCAAGGATTTATCAACGAAGATATTCTCGGACCGGATTATTACCGCTGGCTGTACACGGCACTCACACGTGGAACCGAAAAGGTGTTTTTGGTCAATTTTATGGATGAGTTTTTTGAAGCATAGCTTCAAATTAAGAATGTAGAATCTTCGAATGTAGAATGTTTGAATTCAGAATTAAGAATTGGAGATCAGTTTTTGGTGATTGAGCTCACCTCTGTTTCATGTCATTGAAAGATTGAAACGATGACATAACTCAACCGAAGCTATAAATAAGTACCAATTCTTAATTCAAAAATTCTACATTCTTAATTATAAAGCTGAACAAAACACCCAGTAGTATCCGTACGTAGAATTCTCATCATAAAACACACCCAATCCAACCTTCTTACTATTCGGGTTGAACATATTGTCGTAATGCCCTTTACTATTATACCATTGTTTATAGGTCGCCTCGGCTGATTTATTTCCAGCGGCAATGTTTTCAGAATTCACAAACGACTTTTTGTAGAATTTCTTGATGCGATCAAAGGTTCCGCCAACTTGGTATAGTTTGTCTCCTTTTCGATCGAAACTGGCATGGTCAAAATAGTCTTGAGTTGCTAAGTCGTATGCGTGATAGCGAGCAGCTTTAGACAAATCTTCGTCCCATTCCAATTCACCCATTCCAAGGCGAACACGCTCTGCGTTGATCAATTTCAATACATCTTGTTCTCCAGACAAGCTGGCGGATGTGACGAGTTCATTTCCTGTAGGCATTCCAAAGAATTTCGTGTTGGAATTAGCATCTACTTTTTCAACGATGGGCGAAAGCTTTACGGTTTCCTCCTTGTTTTTTGTTTCAACGATCGCTAAGTCTTCGAGTTGAATCGTTTGCGTTTGATCCATCTCATTGATTTTGCCCAAGAGATCAGAACTGTAACGCTCCTGATTCTCTGCTTCGAGCTTGTCGGCTATGTCGAAGGCTCTTTCCGAAAGTGTTGCTTTATAATCTTCCCAATTTACACTCGATGCAATAGTCCCATCATCTTTTTGTTCGAAGGTGATGGCATGTGAAATGGCGCGCTTAAGATTTCGATATTTCCCACCAGTCGATCTTGATTTATCCGCTCGTTCGTTGTAAATGATACTTGAGAAGTAGTAAGCGGCTGGATTTTCTGGAAAGTACTTAATGTAACGCTTCGATACTTCAAGGCATTTTTTCTGATCGTTTTGATGCAATTTCTCCAATCGATTGAAGAAGAAATCATTTGACTTGGCCATGAAAGGCGCAGCTAACAGAAGGACTAACAGGAGATTTTTCATTGTGGAGAGATTTAATGAATACACGTTCTATCTACATAATTGTTTCTCCAGAATTTCGTTACAGATTTTCAATCAACCATTTTCTCATTTCGTTCGTTACAAAAGATAACACTTACTTTTACTTACAATGAAGACCACTCATTCTCACATACTCACCCTTTTCTGGTTTCTATTGCTCAGCTTGAGCTTATTCGGTCAGAAGGATATCCTGGAACCAACAACAGCAGCTACCAACCAGTATAATTGGAAAGTAGGGGTGAATGCCAGTCTCGGTGTCTCATCTTCGAAGAATAACGATGGAAAATGGGAAGGGCAGTGGAGTGTGCCCGACTTTTCTTTTTCGGAGGAGTTGTTCGTGTCACGAAGGTTGAAAAATGATTTTTGGATAAGCACAGGTGTGGCGTACGATTCGTACAGCTATAGATCTAAGGCGTTCGTGCATTCAGGAACGAGCGTTTTTTATTCGCAAGGCCCAAATGGTTTAACTGCCAATTACTATTCGTTTACAGATAATTACGAACGTTATTCCTATCGCACCAATTCATACATCTCGATTCCATTGTCGGTTGAATATTCCTCCAGCAAGAAAATCGGTCTATACGGTAGGGCGGGAATTCGCTTTTCTCTTCCGTTTTTGGGCGAAGTCGGGAACAGAAGAACTGATAATAATTACGTAGTTACAACGAGTTACCCCGTTGGCTTGGTCGGAAGTTCTTCTGAGCGTACACTTTTCGGACATGCTGCTGTCGGTTTGCAATGGCGATTTGGAAAAACAATAGGCACTTTGGGGCTAACATACAGTCATGGTCTTTTGGGAGAATTGAATGGAGATAGACCAAATTTTCCGAATGCACTGCGAGTGGAAGTCGGAATTCAAGGATATTTGGATGGGAAGAAAGTAGACGTCTCAAATCAATCGGAAGAAGGTTCCGATCGGAAAAAGCGAGAATATGTGTATCTGGAAGTCAGTGGGAATAGATTGAATTATTCGATGAATTTTGAACATGCACTCATTGCAGGAAGACAAATTCGATGGAATTTAAGAGTGGGAGGAGCATTGAAAAATCGGGTTGAACTATTGGAGCGCTTAGGAATCACGGGAACATCCGTAACTTTTGGGAACGTTCATGCTTTAGAAGTTGGTTTTAACGTACAATTCTATCAGCAAGGAGACAATGAAATGGATTATGCCTACGCTCCAACATTGGGATATCGTTTTGAGCCCGTAAAAGGTAGGTTTTTCGGTCGGGCAGTATACACTCCCGTTGGGTATCAGTCGTTAAAATACTATTGTAGTTTTATGAATTGCGCCGAACATTACGGAGCGGTATCAGTTGGATTGAAATTTTAATCCATCAAAAGAAAACTACTCGAAATCACTCAGCTTAAACGATGTTCTTCCAACTGAGATACGTGTCTTATCCAATTCTTTATTGAAGCGATCTATCACGGCACTTGCGTCCTGTCGCGACAAATACTGACCTGCCAATACATTGATTTCCTTCTTGAATTGCATCAAAATGGAATGTGTTCGATAAGCGGAAAGAATATCATTTTTACTCAGTCCGAATTTTGCCATGGAGGATGTGAACGTTTCATTGGAAATGTTCAAGGAAGAACGTACAGGGTCCGTATACGAGTTCACATTCACGACAATCGCACGCCCCATGTTGATGAATAATTCTGATTTACGTAGACGAACAAAGGAAGAATCCATTTTCGTAACTGGAGCGTTTCCAGGATAACGATCCAGTTCTTGTGGTTTGATCGCTTTTACAGTCTGACTTCCGTTCCATTGTCCAATTCCTTGACCGCGTCCGATGATGTCGAATTCTACTTTTTTGTCTAACAATCCTTCGAAGAAAACAACCAGAGCAACGCTGTCTTCATCATTGAATAATTCGTTGGGAAGTTTCCATTTATCGGATTCGAAAACATCATTCAATTCAAGTCGAATGCGTGCGTCATAGTTTGGGGTAGCATCAATTAGGTTGATGTGCATCATTACTTCATCAGCATTCTTCGAAAGAGAGGATTCTGGAATGGCGATCAATCGAATTTCAAAGTCTTCGACTTTATCTGTAGGTTTGAATTGGAACTCTTGCGTGAGGATGTCAAAAGTCGTAGAATCTTCAAAGGTGTAAAGTCCGTCTTTTTCCGTGTAGCTGGCCCAATTGTAGCCCATTTGCGCTTTGTAGGTGTCTAATTTCCGTTGATAGATCGCCATTAAATCAATCGCTTCTTGTTTCTTAATTTCCAACTCAGCGATGTTTCGCTTGTATCCTTCATATTGTGCGTACAATCCAACAATGGTGTTTTGCAGCTTCTTACGCGTTTTTCGATTGGAGCTCGTTGTAGGAGTACCGTCAAATGTGCTTTGCCCAGCTTTGATGGCCCGCTTTTTTGATTTCTTTACTTGTCGAGATGGTTTTTTCGAAGTCGTAATTGGCGTAAAACCCAAATCAGAGTATTCTTTCTCCTTTTTTTCGATCTTCAATTCGGTTTGATCGCGCTTCTTGGTATTGTATTCAATCCAATAGTCGAAACCTCGTTTCCCATAGATTTGTTCGTTGAGATCTCCAATTTTCTTGAATTCTAAATCGTTAATGATGGCTTGAAATGTTTTGCCGCTTGAGAAGGTGGAATCGGGTGAAAGAAAGCGCGTTTCCCCTGAACCGAATAAGTGATAGCTTAATCCATTTTTCTCGATAACAACTGTTGTTTGTTTTTCTGAGTTGTATCCCCAAACGTCAAAGTGAATATTCGTGTGTCGATTATTCCCGACTGTTTTAAAGTCATTTGACACGAAGCGTTTCGGTTCAATTTTCGAAATGGTTTTCTTCTTCGTTTCTGTCTTTTCAATGTAAAGAGAGTAGGGGAACAATCCAACGGCTTTAGGCAGTCCTTTGTTCCAACGACCATTTTCATCTTTTTCTCGTTCCTCGAGCATACCAGTTGTGCTACTACCATCGCCAGCTGCTACCAGTACATTGTCAAACGTTTCGGCTTGTCCTCCCAAGGCACGATAAATCTCTTCAGCTCGTTCGTCTACATAAGAATTAACAGCCGAGTTAATGGCGCTCAGTGTATTTACCTGATCTTGTTCATCCATAAAACGAAGAGACTCCATCATGGCGATTTTATCGTCGAGCGCTAAGCTCGGATTCATCACTTGTTGAAGTTTAGGATGTGGCTTTTGAACTCCGTCACTAATTTTCATCGCATTTGCAGGCAAATTCACCATGAGGAGCTGCTCAAATTTATCGTATTCGTTTTGATACTCTTTTAAATCGTCTGGATCTGTTCGCTTGGCAAGTAATGTTTTATTCAATTCCCAAATAGCCATCTTGTTGGACGCTTCGGCAATCAGTCCTTTCGGTGATTTCGCGATTTCCTCCTTTCGAATCACTAACGATTCTGGATTATTGATGATAACAAGCTCAATCGAATCATAGTTCAACGCGCCATTCGCAAATGTGATATTCGGTCCCTGATAATCGAAATAGCGACCAAAATTTTGGTTGAGGATGGGACTTTTCTTTACTACATGGAAAAGGTATGCACGCTCCTCCGGCGTTAGGCCTTCATTTACCTGGGCTTTTGTAGTGTACGAAACGGTAAGAAAGAGGATAAAAAAGAGTAGATGTTTCACCATAAAATATAACGTTACTCGAATATAAGGAGAAAAGCAGCGAAATGTCACAGCTTAAATAGAAAGTATTAACAATTTAATGCAAATAAAAATCCCGAGACTTTTTCAAATCTCGGGACGTAGAAGTTAGTCGTCTAAGTAAAGTTTATTGCTTCACGATCATTTTTGTTCCTGAAGCACCGTTACTTGTCACTTTCAAAATGTACATGCCAGTGTTCAATTCTGAAAGATCAATAGACGTGCCATTGATAGCTTCTTGAGTAAGGATGATTCGTCCGCTTTGATCTAAAATCGTTGCTTCTGCATCTCCTGCAAATTCTCCATTTAATATAATGTTTCCTGTCGTTGGGTTTGGATATGTCTCAAATTCGATCAATGAGTTAGAGAACAATCCTACCGTATTTGTTGGTTGCGCTGCTGAAAGAACAATTGAGTTGTCCGCCAATGGCAATCCTCCTCCTGGCTGTTGGATTAGCAAGCGAGAAAGTGTTAAAACAGGCAAGTTCGAATTGGTGATGTCGTAGTACTCATATTGTGTACGAACGATTTCCAAATCTCCAAACAATTGGATGTTTGTTGCTGATGTGTCAATCATTTTGTAACGAATCGCATCGGTTACTGTAGAACCATCAGGAAGTAAAAGTGTTCCTTGTCCATCGATCCAAGCGTAACAGCTTCCTGTCGCTGCTGGACTCATTGGAAGTCCATTGAATTCAAAGTAAAGTGTTCCTGCGTACGAGTCTGTCAATGAACTTCCGTTGGCAAACGGATATGTTACCATTGTTTCTTCATCCGTATCGAATACAGCTACTAATTCACCAAAAGATGGTTCGTTGAATACGAATCCTTGAGAAACGCGTTCTGTCGATGATGAGTTGAAGTATGTTTCTAATGAATTCTCAACTTTGATTGTTTTTGTTGAAGTTGGGAAGGAAGATGCGTTTGGTTGCGTTGTAGCATCTTCAATGGATACAGTGCGAATTACGTTAGCATATTTCGCTAAGTCAGAATAATCCCAAGTAACTCCTGCTCCTGTAGTTCCTTCGTATGTGTTCGCAAAGGAATCACATAAATACATTTGTTGGGTTTCGCCAATTGCTGGCTCGTTAGCTTGTGTTAAACTCTGTGACATGCCGGCAAATGAAGTGGCTAGTGCTGCAACGAGTAAGGTTCTTTTCATAGGGTAAAAATTTGTCAAACTTATGTATTTCAATTTTAAAAGACAAAAGCTTCATCTTCATCAGGTCAAAATCCAACAAAGGCGTTATCTTTGATCCCCTAAACGAGGAAAGATTGAAAATGGTTGGTGAATCGAACTTTAAAAAATATGTTTGGATCAGTTTAACGAGCTTTTTAGCGGTAACGATCTTTTTCGCAGTTCAATCATTCAATCTTATTTTTGATTACGATTTTGAGAAATTCTTCCCTATAGATGACTCAGAAACAGACTTTTTCTTCGATTATCGAGATAAATTTGAGTCCGATAATGATTTCTTGCTCGTTGCCATTGAAAATAATAATGGTGTCTTCGAAAAACGTTTTCTCAAGGAGGTCGATCGTGTAACAAAGAAGCTGGAAAAGGAGAAATACATCCAGTTCGTCACGTCCATCACTACAATGGAAGAGCAATTCTTTCACATGGGGGGTGGTTCTACATCAAAGAAATACATCAATTTCAACGATTTCAACCGTGAACAAGATTCTATTCGCGTTTTTCAGAAAGAGGAACTCATTAACTCGTTAGTCGCGAAGGATGGAAAATCTGTCTGTCTATTTATTCGTCATGATGATTTCCTTTCAAAGAAAAAGAGCGATGAACTCATTAACAATATCCACAATTTAGTCGACAAAGCAGACGTAGATAACTATCGAGTAGCAGGACGATCGGTTGGACAAAAGTTCTACATCGATAAGATGTCTGGAGAGATGCTCTTTTTTATCGGGCTCAGCGCTGTTCTTATCGTTCTATTCCTGTTTATTGCGTTCAAATCCGTTTGGGGAATTCTTATTCCTCAAATTGTTATTGTAGGGTCGATGATTTGGGTAGTTGGTGGAATGGGATTATTCCAGGAACCGATTAATATTATTTTGATCGTCTTACCGTCCATTATGCTCATCGTTTCCATGTCGGATGTCATTCACTTGGCATCGCGCTATTTGGATGCGTTGCGAACAGAAGATTCTAATTTCAAGGCGATCAAGCTTGCCGTGAAGGAAGTTGGGTTGGCGACGTTTGTGACATCTATTACGACAGCTGTTGGGTTCTTTTCGCTCTATTTTGTGCGTGTTCAGCCTATTCAGGTATTCGGTGTAGTGATGGGGATTGGTGTACTCATTGCTTTCTTTCTGACATTTTTAACGCTCCCAGCTATTTTCTACATCGCTCCTGGGCCGAAATTCGTGCGCGAGGAAAAGAAGAATCACTTTTGGTACAAGTACCTCCAAGGTTGGTTTGTGTTCATTCTGAAATACCGAGTAAGAGTGTTACTGGCAGGACTGGTCGTGGTGGTTGTGAGTTTGATTGGAACATTCCAAGTGACGAGCAACAACTTCATCATGGATGATTTAAAGCCAGACGAACCACTCAAAGTTGATTTCAATTATTTGGATGAACATTACGGTGGAGTTAGGCCGTTCGAAATGTCAGTTTCGGTAAAAGATACTTCGAAAACAGTGTGGGATTTGGATGTCTTGCAACAAGTTGATTCCGTGGAGCAGTACATTGAGGAGTTCTATAAAGCGGAAATCAAAACCTCTCTTGTTTCTGCATTAAAAGTGTTTAATCGTGGGGCTAATTCCGGAGAGAAGGAGTTCTTTGAATTGCCTACCTCCAAACGAAAATTGAGAAAGTACCGAAGATTACTTCGAATGGTGGCGGGAGGAACGTTTATCCGAACGTTTGTAGATTCTACGGAAAGAACAATGCGAATTAGCGGTTCCATTCCTGATTTGGGGAATAACGAAGTGACGCGTAGAAATAAAGAGCTGGAAAAATTCGTGGCAGAAAAGGAAAAGTCAGGTTTAGTAGATTATCAACTCACCGGAACCGCTCATTTGATTGACAAGAACATGAGTTACCTCTCGCGTAGTTTGGTGATGGGACTTGGCTTGTCGATTTTAGTTGTAGCGTTGATTATTGGTCTGATTTATCGATCCCTACCAATTTTAGTAATCAGTATCGTTCCAAATGTGTTACCGCTCATTTTTATTGCGGGAATTATGGGCTTCACGGGAGTGGAACTCAAAACAACTACGGCTATTATTTTTACCATTGCGTTTGGAATTGCAGTAGATGACACCATTCACTTCCTCGGTAAATTCAAGTATGAACTAATGAAAGGGCATAATAAGTTGTATGCGCTTAAGCGAAGTTATTTGACCACAGGAAAAGCGATGATCCTTACGACACTTATTTTATGTGCTGGATTTATGCTGTTGATTTTCTCAAGCTTCCTTGGGACATATTACATGGGACTAATGCTTTGCATTACCTTGTTTGTGGCACTGTTAGCGGATTTAACGCTGCTACCCGTTCTGTTGCTTCTTTTCTACAAGCCCAAAAAGAAGAAATAAGATTTTCTTACTTTAGTCGAGTTTTAAAAATCTAAGAACTGCTCATGGCTGCCAAAAAAAAGAAAGAAGCTCACTTTTTACTCGCACTTGTACCAATCGTTATTCTTGTTGGATTACTCTATTTGAATGTGGTGATTTACGGAGAGGATGCGACCTATGGTCCGAATCAAATTGCGTTGTTGGTAGCGACAGCAATAGCAACGGTTATTGGGTTTTCGCTCAATTATAGTTGGGAGAAAATTCAAAAAGGAATTGTCAAGAGTATTAAATCGGCGCTGCCTGCCATTTTGATTTTATTGTTGATCGGAGCATTAGCGGGAACATGGTTGCTTTCTGGGGTGGTTCCTACGATGATTTACTATGGATTGAAGATCTTGAATCCAACGATTTTTCTCTTTGCAGCTTGTGTGATTAGTGCGATTGTAGCGATGGCAACAGGGAGTTCTTGGAGCACGATTGCAACGGTTGGATTGGCGTTGTTGGGCATTGGAACAGTTCTCGGAATTCATACAGGAGTGATTGCCGGAGCCATTATTTCTGGGGCATATTTTGGAGATAAGATGTCACCTTTATCGGATACAACGAATTTAGCACCAGCAATGGCAGGGACAGATTTGATTACGCATATTCGTTACATGGCATTAACGACAGTTCCGTCCATTACGATTACGCTAATAATCTTCTTGGTTTGGGGATTCTCAATTGGTTCCGTGCCTAGCGAGGAAGGAGTGGATAATATTTTGGCTTTGCTAGAGTCAAAATTTGTGATTAATCCAATTTTATTCATTGTTCCAGCTGTTGTCATTTTTTTGATAGTAAAGAAAGTTTCAGCAATACCCGCGCTATTTGTAGGTGTGGTTTTGGGGGCTGTTTTCGCGATCATCTTTCAGCCAAATTTACTTAAAGAGATTTCGGGAGAGAAAGAAAATTATGGTCTTGCGGCATATACGTCATCTGTTGATGCGATGTTTGGTGAGGTGTCTATCCTCGGAGATGATCATGGTGTATTTGATGCGGTAAAAGATGAGAATCCAAAATTGTTTGATAAGGATAATCCTCAGCCGTTTCATCCAAAAGTACAGGCGGCAATTCGAAATTCATCCATCGAGTCGGATGAGTACAGAGAAATTCTCGCCTCTAATTACTTGACTTACGGAGCTATTCATAAACTGTTTTCTGCAGGTGGAATGTCTGGAATGATGAATACCATCTGGCTGATCATTTGTGCGATGGCTTTTGGTGGGGTGATGGAAGCATGTGGACTTCTTCAAAAGATAACGCGATCAATTGTGTCCATTGTGAAATCGGCGGGTTCACTTATCGCAACAACGGCTGCAACGTGTGTCTTCTTTAATATCACTGCGTCGGATCAATATTTGGCCATCGTAGTTCCAGGAAGAATGTATGCAGATACCTACCGTGATCGCGGATTGGCTCCAGAAAACTTAAGTCGTACACTAGAAGACTCTGGAACCGTAACGTCTGTATTAGTTCCGTGGAATACCTGTGGAGCAGCGCAGTCATCTGTTTTAGGTGTGGCGACAGGCGAGTATTTCATGTATTGCTTCTTCAATCTGATCAGTCCAGTTATGACGATCATTTTCGGTTATTTCAATATTCGAATCCGACGATTGGCAGGAAGTAAGTAATGGCAGCGAGCAATAGCTTTTGCCAGAATCAGGTATTTGGAAAATCAGCGTAAGTAGCAGTAATCGTCAAAAGCTTTCGCTAGAATCGCTTTCTAGCGAAGAAACAACCGTTAAGCTCAAATCTTGATAGTATCCCTAGGCTTTCGCCAGAATCCTTTCTAGCGAACTAGCAAAAAGAACAAGCTTTACTTACCTTCCAACACCTTCTTCATCATTTCTTCCAATTCCGCAACGCGATTATTCAACCAAGCGTATTCGAAATTTCGTTCCCTAAATGACAAAACACCCTGTAAGCGCCATACTTTTTTGACGGTATTCATCTCAATGGTGGCAATTTTTACTTCTGCTTGCATTCCGCGCAGCTCAATCGTTGATCCATTAATGAAGCAAATTCCTGTCAATAATTCGTTCTTGTACCAAAAAGAGTGGATGAAACCATGTCGAACTTCGGTAGGTTTGATTCGCTCCAGTAAAAGCGTATCTCCATCGGAAATTCCATCGATCCCTTCTAGGTGATGTCCCGAGTGGAGTAGAGCGAGATCTGCTTTGTGGTGTGTGTGAATGGAAATCTGTTCAGACGACTTTCCCAATGATAAATAGCGTTTCATCTCTTCTTGAGTAGCAAAAGGAATGGTGGTCATTCTGTTTTTTGATGATTTCGCTTGGGGAGCGTTTTCTTTCAGTTCGTTAAAACCGGATAGCTCGTTTACGCTCAATTCACGATTAACAAAATCGTCTAGGCTTATGCTAAAATAATTAGCTATTCGCGTAACCGAATCAATCTTTGGTTGCGCTCTACCTTCTTCGTATGACCCAATATTAGCACGAGTTAGATCAAATAATTTAGCAAAATCGGATTGGCTTAAACCCTTGATACTTCTCAGTTTCTTAATGTTTTTTTGAATGGCTTCCATAGGGCAAAGTTAATTATTTTTAGCAAAATGCTAAAAAAAGTAGTTATTTAATTCAAATTTTAGTTATATTTGAAATGTTGTCAACACAAAATACCACTTGTTCTTTCTATTTTAGACGAACAATGATACTTGAAAATTAATTAACTAAAAGATGGATATACATTTTAATAAGGTGCGGGATTATCTGCTTGATCTAAATTACACGATTTCACTGGAAAATGAAGAGACGGGAGTTTTTGTCATTAATAGAGAAGAGGATGGAATTAACAATCTTGTTATTGGTTGTTCTGATCCAATTTTGATTCTGGAACAGCACATTTTCGATATGAAATCGGATTCGATGGAAGTGTACAAAACACTCTTGCAAAAGAATCGTGATATCGTTCATGGAGCATTTGTACTTAACGAGGATAACAAGGTTATTTTCCGAGATACACTCCAGTTAGAGAACTTGGATCAGAATGAACTCGAAGGTTCAATCAATTCGTTGAGCTTGTTGTTGAGTGAATTCTCAGATGAAATCATCGCATTTTCAAAAAAATAAAAAACACAAGAAATGAACATATTTAGAAGATTATTCAGAATGGGAAAAGCAGAAGCACACTCTGCGTTGGATAAATTAGAGGACCCAATCAAAATGACCGAACAAGGCGTTCGCGAGTTGAAAGAAAACCTCGATAAGAGCATTAGAGCATTGGCGGAAGTGAAGGCTTTGGCTATTCGTTCGCGCAACGATCACGAAAATTATACAGAGAAAGCAAGCGATTACGAAAAGAAAGCGATGCTTTTGTTGAAAAACGCACAGGATGGAAGTATAGATGCTGCAGAAGCGGATCGTTTGGCTTCTGAGTGCTTGGTGAAAAAGCAAGACAACGAGAAGTTAGCTGCTGATGCCCTGGCAGACAAGGAAAAGTTCGAAGCCTCAGTTTCAACATTGGATGGTAACATCAAAGGATTGAAGTCGAAAATTAGTCATTACGAAAATGAGTTGAGAACGTTGAAAGCACGCGTTAAAGTGGCCACAGCAACGAAAAACATCAACAAAGAGATGTCTTCGATCGATTCTGGTAGCACAGTGGCGATGCTAGAACGAATGAAAGAAAAGGTAGCGCAGGAAGAAGCTTTGGCTGAATCGTATGGCGATATCGCTTCGGAAAGTCGTTCGTTGGATGATGAAATTGAAAAGGCAATCGGTGATGAAAACCGTATTAGTGCAAATGAGGAGTTGGAAAAAATGAAAGAGCGTTTGGGAATTAAATCGGGTGATTCATCTAGTAATTCGTAAATTTAGCTCCCTATGATTCACATTTTCTTCCAAGCTTCGAATATTATCGTAACGGTTCTATTCCTGGTGATTCTGATTTACTGGTTAGTCGTTCTTTTCGGAGTGCTCGATTTCGACACCTTTGACTTTGATTTCGATATTGAAGTAGATGCTGATGTCGACGTGGATGCAGATGTGGCGAGCTCCAATATTTTTGGACTCAATAAAATCCTACATTTCTTCAATATTGGGCGTGTTCCCTTCATGATTTTCCTGACCTTCTTGGTTCTGCCCTGGTGGTTCGGAGTGATCATCGTCAATAATCTCCTCGGCTTCGAAGGATTTTTGATGGGACTGTTGGTGACAATTGCCGTATTCTTCGGGGCTCTTTTTGTCGCAAAAATACTGACTACGCCCTTCGTTAAGATCTTTGACGCTCTCGATAAGGAGAATATTCAGCGAGATATTCTTGGGACGATTGGAGTCGTGAGAATGTCGGCATCCGAAAGTAAAACTGGGCAGGCTGAATTTGTCGTAGGAAATGCCTTTTTGAGTTTGAAAATCCGAACAAAGGAAGGAGGAGTGAAAATTGGAGATAAAGTCATGATCGTCAGCGACTCTAACAAGGACGACTTCTACGAAGTAGAATTACACATAGAAATCTAAACTTAAACTTAACATTATCAATATGATTCCATTAGAAGTAGGGACCGGCGAGCTTGCCTCGAATTTGACTATGATTATCGTGGTCTCGGTTGCCATTTTTGTGGTGGCCCTTGCGGTTGCAATTGCAAAATTTTACAAAAAAGCGAAACAAGGTGAAGCCTTAGTGAAAACAGGTGTAGGCGGAACCAAAGTTGCATTTGAAGGAATGATGGTTTGGCCAGTAATCCACAAACTGGAGCGAATGGATATTTCCCTCAAAACGATCGTTATTGAACGTATGGGGAAAGACGGTCTGATCTGTCAGGACAACATGCGTGCCGATATCAAAGTAGCATTCTTTGTTCGTGTAAACCCGATGAAAGCTGACGTGGTGAAGGTGGCACAGTCGGTTGGTTGTGAGCGTGCTTCAAGTCCAGCGGCATTGAATGAGCTATTCGAAGCGAAGTTCTCGGAAGCACTGAAAACGGTTGGTAAGCAATTTGACTTCGTTGATCTCTACAACAAAAGAAATGAGTTTAGAGAGGAAATGAACAACCTAATCGGTAGCGACCTAAACGGTTACATCCTTGATGGTTCTGCAATTGACTACCTAGAGCAAACGCATTTATCTTCGTTGAGCGCGATGAACATCCTGGATTCGGAAGGGATCAAGAAAATCACAGAGTTGACAGCTAAGCAGAACATGCTTGCGAACAATATTAAACGTGAGGAAGAGAAAACCATCACGCAACAAGATGTTGATGCACGTGAAGCAATTCTTGAAATGGAACGTCAATTGGCGGAAAAAGAAGAGAAGCAAAAACGTGAAATTGCGAATATCAAATCGCGCGAAGAGTCAGAAATTAAGAAGGTGGCAGAAGAGGAGCGTTTGAAAGGTGAACGTGCGCGAATTGCTACGGAAGAAGAACTGATGATTGCTGAAGAAAACAAGCAACGTCAGGTAATCACTGCAGCGAAGAACAAGGAGCGAACGGAAGCGGTGGAAACGGAACGTGTAGAAAAAGATCGTCAACTCGAGTTGAACGAACGCGAACGTATCGTAACCTTGGCTCAAATTGAGAAAGATAAAGTAGTTGAGGTTGAAAAACGCAACATCCAAGAGGTGATTCGTGAACGCGTAGCGATTGAAAAAACAGTTGTTGACGAAGAAGAAAAAATCAAAGATACACGCGCATTTGCTCAGGCAGATCGAGAAAAAGCGGTAGCGATCAAAGCGGCTGAACAAGAAGCAGAAAAGCAATTTGTTCAGGAAATCAAAATGGCGGAAGCGAAGAAAACGGCTTCTGAACATGCAGCTAGTCAGAAATTGATTGAGGCGGAAGCGGCACAGAAATCGGCTACGCAAGAAGCGGATGCGATTAAGATTCTCGCGGATGCAGAAGCAACAAAACAAGCGGCTGTTGGTTTAGCGGAAGCGAAAATCATGGAAGCGAAAGCGGAAGCACGCGAGAAACAAGGAGAGGCGGAAGCAGCTGTGCTTGAAGCAGA